>JBDHKT010000437.1:0-2660 GCA_039586255.1 Gemmatimonadota bacterium
GGTGGAGGGTGGAGAATACACGGTCGTGGGCGTCATGCCCCCAGGTTTCGGATACCCGGGCGACGCGCAATTTTGGGCCGGCTCGCGTTACCGAGTTCCGGACCCGCCGTTCGACCTGGGGAGTGATCCCGCGGACAACCGGGGCGCCCAGTACTTCAACGCCCTGGGTCGCTTGAAAGGCGATATCGACCTGGCTCTGGCTCAGTCCGAGATGAGGATGATCGCCGAGCGCCTGGCCGAGACCTACCCGTCGGTGAATGCGAACGAAGGACTGATCCTGGTTCCGTTGCACGAGTCGGTGGTCGGCAACGTCGGCTCCACGCTGTACGTACTCCTTGCCGCCGTAGGGTTTCTGCTGCTCATAGCCTGCGCCAACGTCGCCGGCCTCTTGCTCGTGCGGGCGTCGAGCAGGGAGAAAGAGATCGTCCTGCGGTCCGCCTTGGGGGCCGGCCGGTCGCGCATCGTCCGCCAGCTGCTGACCGAAAGCGTGGTACTGTCCCTCCTGGGCGGCAGCGTGGGATTCATCGCCGCGCTGTGGGGAACCCAGGCGCTGGTATCCCTGGCGCCGGAGGGAATCCCCCGAGTGTCAGAAGTGGGTGCCGACCTCAGAGTGCTGGCGTTCGTGTTGGCGATCGTACTGGGAACGGGAGTGCTGTTCGGGCTGGCTCCGGCGATCCAATCCCTCGGTCGCACGTCGACGTTGTCGGCGATCGTTGGCGGAAGCAGGGTGACGGCGACTCGAGCCCGGAACCGGCTTCGCAACGGACTCATCGTCTCTGAGGTCGCGGTGTCGCTACTACTGTTGGTCGGTGCCGGGCTGACGGTCAGAACCTACGTCGCTCTCAACGGCGTCGATCCCGGGTTCGATCCGCGGAGGACGCTCTCCGCCCGCGTCGACATACCCGAGCGGCGCTACCCGAGCGATGTAGAGCAAAGAGAGTTCTACCGGGAGACGTTGGAGAGGGTGAGGGCAATTCCGGGCGTCGCTTCGGCGGGTGGCGTACTCAGTCTGCCGATCCATGCCGGCATAAGCGGAGATCTGATATTCGGAATCGAGGGTCGCCCGCTGGTGCCCGGCGAGGAGTCGCACGGCGGATACCAGCTGGCCAGCCCGGACTACTTTCGAACGCTCGGAATCCGTCTGGTGCGTGGTCGGGTCTTCACGGATGGCGACGGTCCGGAGACCTCCGGCGTCGCGGTAATCAACCAGGCTCTCGCGGACCTCTACTGGCCGGACGAGGACCCGATCGGGCGGCGGGTCACCTGGGGCGATCCCACCGAGGAGGACGCCGAATGGGTTACGATCGTCGGCATCGTGGGTAACACTCGTTACGACGGCCTGGATGAACCTCCGAGGCCCGAGATATTCAGGCCGTACGCGCAGGCGCCGATGCCGTTCATGACGCTGGTGGTACGGAGCGAGTTGGAGGTGGCGGGCCTCACGTCTGCCATACGACAGGCCGTCATGGAGGTGGATGCGGCGCAACCGGTCTACGAGATCCACGCGATGGAAGAGGTGCTGTCCGATTCTCTGGCGTCGCGTCGCTTCAGCATGTTGGTGCTGGGCGTCTTCGCCGCCGCCGCGCTGGTCCTGGCGGCGGTGGGACTCTATGGCGTGCTCAGCTTCTCCGTCGCCCAGCGGTCGAACGAGATCGCGATCCGTATGGCGCTGGGCGCGCAGGTGAGCGAGGTAGTCGGCCGGGTTGTTAAGGAGGGGTTCTGGCTCGCTGCGATCGGGTTGGTGATCGGCACGTGCGGGGCGGTCGCGCTGACGCGCCTCATGGCGAACATGGTCCACGGCGTGAGTGCCAGGGATCCGATGACGTTCGTGGCGGGCATCCTGCTCGTCACAGCCGTCGCGCTGGCGGCGAGTTGGATTCCCGCGTTGCGTGCGGGGCGGGCGGATCCGATGGAGGTCTTGCGGCGCGAGTGAACGACGGCCCGGCCGTGACGCCGTACTCCTCGTGCCAGACAGCGTCATCGCGACTGGCTACCGCGACGGCGGCGCCGATGTCCAGCCCGGCGAGCCAGGCGGGCAAGCTATCGCGGACCGCGTCGAGGACCCGGGCGGTTACCGCATCGGCCGGGTCTTGCTGAGCAACCGCGGGGACATGGCACGGCTGTTGAGCGGGAGTCGGAGCGGGACCGCGCATCAGCAGCGTCAGGGCTATGCCGCTCAGTACCGAGAATATCATCGATCTCATCGCTTGCCCTCGCTCTCCGTCCATTCGAAGACGTCTTCCACCGTCGCGCCGAAGGTCCGGGCGATGCGGAAGGCCAGCGCCAGGGAAGGCACGTAGCGGCCCTGCTCGAGCAGCACGATGGTCTGGCGCGTGCAGCCGGCGCGGTTCGCCAGCTCCTGCTGCGTCATCTCGCCGTGCTCGAAACGCAGCCGGCGGATCTGGTTCTTGATCTCAGCTTTCGCCATGGCTGTGCCACCCCGCGTAGCCCATCAGGACCCCGACCTCGCGGCTCAGCAGGCCCACCACTATGGCCGACCAGAGGATGAAGTACGGGTAGTCGATGGGGATCGCCTTCTCGTCCCAGTAGTACTCGGTGAGCCCGATCGCCCAGGCGGCCAGCACCAGGAAGACCGCGACCAGCGACACCGTCAGCGCCCGGCTCCTGATCGCCCGGTCCCGCTCGTCCTCCACCACCTC
>JBDHKT010000438.1:0-3986 GCA_039586255.1 Gemmatimonadota bacterium
AGCTCGGCTGCTGCTTCTTCTCTGCCGTCTGCGTCATCATAGTTACTCTAGATCAAGTAGACGATCGTGAACAGCATGATCCAGACTAGGTCGACGAAGTGCCAGTACAACCCGACCACCTCGACGCCGCCGTGGTTCTCCTTCGTATAATGACCACGGAACGCCTTGACCGTCACCCAGATCATGCACAGCACGCCGATACTGACGTGCGTGCCGTGGAACCCGGTCATCGTATAGAAGGTCGAGCCGAACAGGTGGCAGTTCGGCACTACGGCTGCAAGCTCCTCGCTGCAGTGCGGCAGGAACCCTTCCCGCGCCAGCGCCAGGTACTCCACCACCTGGATGCCCACGAACGCCGCGCCCAGCAACACCGTCGCCAGCAGGTAGCGGCGAAGGTTCTTCTGGTCGCCGTGCTCGATCGCGGCGAACGCCTTCACCATCGTCACGCTGCTGCAGATCAGCATGAACGTGTTGAAGGCGGTGAGGTTGATCGCGAGCGGCGTGCCGCCTTCCTCGAGCGGGACACCCGGCAGCGCCCAGGCTGTCGTCCCGAAACGCAGGATGATGTACGCCCCGATCAACCCGGTGAAGAACATCACCTCGGAAGCCAGGAATATCCACATCCCCAGCTTCTGGTTGTAGATGCGCATCCCCGGCTCGGCCTGGACGCCTCCCGGTAGCGTTATAGCCTCATTCATCGTTCGCGTCTTTTCTGTCTCTCCAGTTCCTGCATGTAGTAGTCGGTGGTCGGTGGCCGGTGGTCGGTAGTTCCCAATTCACAATTACCGTCCACCGTCTACCGTCCACTGTCTACCGGTCTCGCGTCCTGGGGCAAGAAATCCGCTTCCGCCCCCGGCGAGCTGAACTCGTATGGCCCGCGATACACGGTCGGCGTCACGGCGAAGTTGCCGTGCGGCGGCGGTGACGGGACCGTCCACTCCAAGCCGTTGTCCTGCCACGGATTGAGCTCGGCCTTCCTACCCCTGAACAGGCTCCAGAAAAAGTTCGCGATGAACGGCAGCTGCGCCACGAACAACAGGATTGCGCTGATCGTGATGAACTTGTTCATCGGCTGGTACGGCTGTAGGAACTCGTACTGCGTCGGATCGTAGATTCGCCGCATGTGGCCGGCCATCCCGAGGATGTGCATCGGGAAGAACGTCAGGTTGTAGAAAATGAACGTGAGTGCGAAGTGGATCTTGCCCCACGTGTCGTTCATCATGCGGCCGAACATTTTCGGGAACCAGAAATAGATAGCGGCGAAGATGGCCATCAGGCTGCCGCCGAACAGTACGTAGTGAATGTGGGCGACGATGAAGTAGGTGTCGTGGATGAAGATATCCACGGTGTTCGACGCCATGAAGATGCCGCTCAGGCCACCAACAGTGAACAGCGAGACGAACCCGATCGCCCACAGCATCGGCGTGTGGAACCTGATGTTCCCGCGCCACATGGTGCCCAGCCAGTTGAACACCTTGATCGCCGACGGGATCGCGATCGCCATCGTCGAGATCATGAACGACGTCCCAAGCAGCGGGTTCATCCCGCTCTGGAACATGTGGTGGCCCCAGGTAATCCAGCCCAGGAAGGCGATCGCGATGATCGCCAGCACCATCGAGTGGTAGCCGAACACCGGCTTGCGCGAGCCGTTGGCGATTATGTCGGAGATGATCCCCATCGCCGGCAGGATCAGGATGTACACCTCGGGGTGCCCGAAGAACCAGAACAGGTGCTGCCAGAGCAGTGGTTGCCCGCCGTCGGCCGGCAGGAAGAAGGTCGTCCCGAGCGTTATGTCGAAGAACAGCATGATCACCGCCGCCGCGATGATCGGTATCGCCAGGAGCGCTATGATCGCCGTGATGAACAGCGCCCAGATTGAGAGCGGCATCCGGAACAGAGTCATCCCCGGCGCCCGCATGTTTATCACGGTCGTGATGTAATTGACCGAGCCCAGCAGCGAGGATGCCCCGAAAAGCACGATGCTGATGATCCAGAGCTGCTGACCGAGCGAGGCACCCGTGTACTGCGGTACCGCGCTCAGCGGAGCGTAGGCGGTCCAGCCGGCTCCGGCGGCGCCGCCCTCCACGAACAGGCTGGCCGTCATGACTATCCCGGACTGAATGAACATCCAGAAGGACAGCATGTTCAGTCGTGGGAACGCCATGTCGGGCGCCCCGATCTTGAGCGGGATCAGGTAGTTGGCATAAACGCCGACCAGCAGCGGCATCACGGCGAAGAACACCATGAACGTGCCGTGCATCGTGACCAGCGAGTTGTAGAACTTCGGCGCAACTACGCCGAGACCCGGCAACTCTTGACCCGGGAAGCCGAGCTGCCAGCGCAGCATGATCGCCAGCACCCCGCCGAGCACCAGGAAGGCCAGGCTGGCGAACAGGAACTGGATCCCGATGATCTTGTGATCCGTAGAGAAGATGTACTTACGGATGAAGCTCAAATCTTCGTGGTGCGCGTCCACCAACGATTCGGCCGCCGCTGCAGCTGTAGACATCTTTACCCTCTAGGTCCGATCCGATCTCCTCCGACCGACTCTTCAGCCCTGCTCCGCAGCCCAGCCATTGAACTCGTCTTCCGGAAGGACGATGATCTTCCCCTTCATCAGACCGTGCGCCACTCCGCATAGCTCGGCGCACGCCAAACCAGGCGCGCAAGTTCAGTCCGGGCACCGCGTCCTGTTTGATGCGGAACGCCGGAACGAAGAACGAGTGTACAACGTCGACCGACGTGAGGTTGAACAAGACCGGCCGGTTCACCGGCACATACATCTGGTTGTAGCTGATGTGATCGTCTTCCGTACCCAGCTCACCGTCCGCGCCCGGATACGTGAACGCCCACGCGAACTGCCGCGCCTCGACGTTCATCTCCAGCGCATCCGTAGGAAACCGGTCCGGGTCCTTGACCTCCGACCACACCGTCTGGCTCGCCACCGCGATGCCAATGATGATCACCGCCGGGATGACCGTCCA
The DNA here is from genome assembly GCA_039586255.1 of Gemmatimonadota bacterium. Classification (GTDB taxonomy): domain Bacteria; phylum Gemmatimonadota; class Gemmatimonadetes; order Palauibacterales; family KS3-K002. Next base: position 2,985 of record JBDHKT010000438.1, read on the forward strand.
GACGACCTCGGCCTTCGTGCTACCCTCTATATAAAACGCCCGCCGGCCCGCCCGACCCCGGTACTTGATCATGAAGTAGACCAGCGCCACCTGCACGCCGACAAAGATCAGCCCGGTAATCGCCAGGATGACATAAAATATCCGGTCCATGTCGGCGGCGTACGAAGAGGCCGCTCCGGGAAGCCAGTCCATCTTCCTTTCCTCCTGATTGCCGTCCGGGAGAGAAACGCGCCCGCTGCCTCAAACCGCCACAGGGCCGTAGATGTAATCTAGCACACTACCACTGCGCCCGATCAGCAACGCCCGACCTTGAGGCCCGAAACGCGCGCCAGACCTGCGAACGCAGTACGCTGCCTGGCATCTCCCGGGTGTGCCAGCAGCGGACAGCTTGGATTATCCAGGGTGGATTTCCCGCCGCGCGTACCAATAACGGTAGTCGTTACTGCCCTGCAGATCGCGAAAGAATACCCACACCCCCTGAGTCATGTCAACGCGATCCTCGGGTTGAGGGTTTCAGAGCCAGGAAGCTCTAGTGCCTCAAGGTCCCGAAATCCGCCCCCACGCTTTCCCTAGCGCCGGCGGTCTCGTAGCTTGTCACGCCGATGAGCGGAGAACCCACCGTTGTGGCCGTCGACACCGGCGGCACCTTCACCGACTTTGTCGTGCTGCGCGGCGACACCGTCGCGGTACACAAGCGCGCCTCCACGCCGGCGGACCCGGCGCAGGCGGTCCTGGAGGGGCTGCGCGAGCTGATCGAGCCCGGCGAGGAGTTCGTGCTTGCTCACGGCTCGACGGTCGCTACGAACGCACTACTGGAGCGCCGCGGCGCTCGGACGGTCTGGATCACCAATCGGGGCTTCGAGGACCTGATCGAGATCGGCCGCCAGGCGCGCCCGCAACTCTACGCCCTGGTGAGCGAGCGAGCCGCGCCGTTGGTGGCAGCGGAAGATCGAATCGGCATCGCCGGCCGCATTCTTCACGACGGCAGCGAGGAGAGCCCGC
>JBDHKT010000439.1:0-2646 GCA_039586255.1 Gemmatimonadota bacterium
CCGCTCCATCGTCCTCTTGATGGCGATGGCGGCCCCTACGGAGCCGGCGCCGAACAGATTGTGGCCGCAGCCCTGCCCGGCGGTAATCTCATCTTCGCGCGGCGCCCGATGCGGCACCGGCGCGTTGCCGATACCGGGGAGCGCATCGTACTCGGCGAGTACTCCGATGATCGGGTGGCCGTTGCCCCAGGAGGCGACGAACGCCGTCGGCATGTCGGCCACGCCGCGCTCGACCGTGAAGCCCTCGTCCTCGAGTAGCGCGGCGAGGAACTCGGCGGACTGCGCCTCCAGGAGAGCGATCTCCGAGTAGTCCCAAAGCCTCATCGACATCAGATGGATCTCCGAAGCCAGCCCGTCGACCATCTCGAGGGCCGTCTGCTTCTCCGGCGACAGGTCCTGCCCGACGAGCGGACCGCCGCAGAGGAGCACGAAGATGGCTGTGAGGGCGATGCGAGCTCTACGCCGCTGGGCCATGGCTTAACCTCCCCTTTTCCGGGTACGTCCTTCTGTGGATTGTCTGCTTACGGGTCAGCAAACTGGCGCAACGGCGCCCGACGGGCAAGCTAGAAGTCCCGCAGGCTGTCCTTGCCCCCGATCGCACGGGCTGCAACGTCATAGGCGAGCGGAAAACCTCGCTCGCTGTTCGTGAGTACGACGACGCCGATGCCGTGCTCGGGGTAGATCACCATCAGGCTGCGGGACCCGAAGGTCATCCCGTTCTGCCAGAGTGCGTCGCCCTGCTCGCTGTGCTGGATGCCGGGCCCGAGACCCCAGGAGTAGTCGCTGTTGATGCGGATCTGGGGTGTGCGGATGTTCCCCGATAGCTCGTCGCTGATGTATCGTGATCTCGCCAGCTCGATCAGGAACGTCGCCAAGTCGGGCGCTGTGGTCCGCAAGGTCCCTACTGCACTGGGTCGTGGAGAAGGGCCCCGTGGCACGGGACCGTGGGCAGAGCCGAAGAGCAGGAAGAGGCCGACGGCGCAGGTCGCGGCCCAGATCCCGACCAGAACCGGACGCGAGCCTTTATCCTGGCGGGCTGCCGCCGAGCCGGCGATGAAGTGCCTGCCGACGACGGTCAGTCCGATGAGTGCGACGGCGAAACCGATCCCAACGGCGGCATCGAGGACCGCGACGTTGGGGAGTTTCCGGCCCATGGTCAGGTAGAGGATTACGAGAGTCGCCAGGGCGGCGAGGAGCGCGGCGGCCGCTATCCACACACCCTTGGCGCGCCAGCTTCCCGCGAAGACTCGCCGGACGGGCACGCTCAACAGAGCCAGCACGACGAAGATGGGGACGAATGCCGACAGCATGGTCAGCAGTGGGAGGATGTAATGCATGTGCCCGTTCGCCATGCTCGGCAGAATGGCCGCCGTGTTCACAAAGCTGCTCGACGACATGCCGAGCGGCTCGAACACGAGGTCGGCTGCGGCTCTGCTGAGAGGGTCACCGGTAATCTGTTCGATGACCTCCTGCACGTACATCGCACCGACCCCCGAATAGAGAAACTCGGTGCCCGGTCTGAAGGTCACCGTCTTGTTCGTCGGGAGCAGCCGGTCGGTAAGGCCCGAGCTATGCGAGGCGAGATGTCGCAGTGTTATCTGATCGGCCCACTCCGACGGAGGCAGCCACGGCTCACTCAGGTAGCCGGCGATCGGCTCGTCGAGTGAGAGCCTGCCCTGATCGACGAGGCGGAGCGCCGCGTAGGCGGTTACCACCTTGCTGTTGGAGGCGACCTCGAAGACGGTCCCGTCGGTGACCTCGCCGCCGGTTATCACGTTCTTCACGCCGAAGCCGCCACTCCACGCCACCTCGAAGTCGCGGACCAGCGCGACGGAGAGTCCGGGCACGCCCGCCTCTCGCATGCGCACGGGTATGTACGACTCGAGATCGGCGACGACTGATGCAACGGGCTCGGATACTCGGAGCGGTGGTTCTTGTGGTCCCCCCTGCGCAGCCGCGAACGTGGTCGGTGTTGTGGCCACCAGCGTGACCAACGCTGGCACCACCGCGGTGGCTGTAAGCGGTATTCTCGCGCTGGGGCGCCGGGCTCTCGTCATCGGTTATCGCCTTCAAGGGTCTGGTTGCCGGGACCGGGGCTTGCACAACCTGGGTGTGTGCGCAATGCTGTGCAACTCGAACGCAACTCAAGAACCTTCACCAGCTTGACGAAGGGATCAATATGCCACGCAGGTGTGGAGTACCGGTGCTGGGTGTCATTCTGAGCGCATGCATGACCGTAACAGTGGTGACCTCTGTGTCTGCGCAGTCCGCCGGTCGGCCGTTCACACTTCTCACTCGACCGGAGCGCACCGACTACCGTGAGACTAGCTCGTACACCGACGTGATGGAATTCGTCCGGCACGTAGTCGAATCGCGGTCCGGCATGCACCTGACGACCATGGGCTACACGATGGAGGGTCGGGCGCTTCCCGTCGTCGTCGTTGGTGATGTGTCGGACGCTAGCCCGGAGGCGGTGCGTGCTGCGGGCAAGCTTCGCATCTACGTGCAGGCGAACATCCATGCCGGCGAGGTTTGTGGCAAAGAGGCGATGCTGCTGCTGCTCCGTGCCCTGGCCAACGGCGAGCATAGCGAGTGGCTCGATTCGCTGGTGCTGTTGATCGCGCCGATCTACAACGCCGACGGCAA
>JBDHKT010000440.1:0-2643 GCA_039586255.1 Gemmatimonadota bacterium
CGGCGACCCACCCCCACGCCGACCCCCTGGGATTGCAAACCCGCTGACATCTGCGAACTTTCCACGACAATGAAGCGAGACTACTACGAGATCCTGAGTGTGCCACGGGACGCCGACGAGGGCGCTATCAAGCGGGCCTACCGGCAGGCGGCGCTCAAATTCCACCCGGACCGCAACCCCGACGACTCCCAGGCCGAGGAGAGGTTCAAGGAAGCGACGGAGGCCTACGAGGTCCTCCGCGACCCCGAGCTCCGCGGCCTTTACGACCGCTACGGCCACGACGGCGTGAAGGCCGGCGTCCGCGGCGGCGGTGGCGGCTTCGGCGGCTTCAATACCTTCGATGAAGCGCTCAACATCTTCATGCGCGAGTTCGGCGGGTTCGGCTTCCAGGACATATTCGGCGCCGGACGTCGCGGCCGCGCCCGCACCCGCGGCGCCGACGTGAAGATCCGCATCGCGCTGACCCTTGAGGACGTCATGCGCGGCGCCAAGAAGACCGTCCGAATGCCGGTCCTCGACAACTGCGAGGAGTGCAACGGCAGCGGCATGCGCGGCGGCGCAAAGCCCACCAGCTGTCCGCACTGCGGTGGCTCCGGCGAGCTACAACAGGTGCAGCGTTCGCTGTTCGGCCAGTTCGTCCGCGTCGGTCCCTGCAGCGCCTGTAGCGGCGAAGGCCGCGTGATCAGCGACCCGTGCCAGACCTGTAACGGCGAGGGCCGCAGTCGAAGCGAGAAGTCGTTCGAGCTCGACATCCCGGCCGGCGTCGATAGCGACGACTACCTGACGCTACGCGGCCAGGGTAACGTCGGACGCCGGGGCGGCCCCCGCGGCGACCTGCTGGCCGTCATCCAGGTGGAGCCCGACGAGCGCTTCACGCGCCGCGGTGCCGATCTCATCTACGACCTGCCGGTCACCTTCAGCCGGGCGGCGATGGGCACCACCATCGAGGTCCCCACCGTCTCCAAGAGCGCCAATGTGAAGGTCCCGGCCGGCGTCCAGACGGGACACGTCATTCAGCTCCGCGGCAAGGGCCTGCCGCATCTGCGGCGCGGCGGTACCGGCGACCTGTTCGTGCGCGTCGTCGTCGTCACACCCAAGACGCTCACGCCCGAGCAACGCGAGCTGTTCGAGACGCTGGCCGAGATCGAGTCTCCGGCCGAGCAGAGCGAGGACGGAGCCGGGTTCTGGCAGAAGGTGAGAGACGCGTTCTTCGAGTAGCGTAGAGGGGGGCTCTGACAAATGGCGGATTGTCTCTTCTGTAAGATCGCAGCCGGCGAGATCCCCGCGGAGAAGGTCAAGGAAGCGGACGACTGGATCGCCTTCCGGGACATAAGCCCGCAGGCGCCGACCCACATCCTGATCATCCCCCGCGAGCACATCGCCACCCTCAACGATGTCGCGCCCGGTAACGAGGCGCTCCTCGGCTCGCTGTTCCTGGCGGCCAAGCAGATCGCCGCCGAGGAAGGGATAGCCAAGTCGGGCTACCGTGCCGTGGTGAACTGCAACGCCGACGCCGGGCAGGCCGTGTTCCACATCCACATGCACCTGCTGGGCGGCCGCGAGATGGGCTGGCCTCCGGGCTAGCGTTGACGGCCTGCGGAACGCACGATTACAATTAAAGTTTGCGGCCCGCGCGGCCCGCCCGCGCGCGGCGCCGTGGCGACTATCCATACCGAAGAGCTGGAGATGGCTGAGGCCAACCTCAAGGAGAGACTCCGCAGCGACATGAACGACGCGCGGCGCCAGGGCGCGAAGGACCGCGCGCGTCTGTTCTCCACCCTTTTGGCCGACGTCAAGAACAAGGAGATCGAGCTGGGGCACGAGCTCGACGACGAGGAGACCGTCGAGGTCCTGGCCCGCTGCGTCAAGCTGCGGAACGAGGCCGCGGAACAGATGGCCTCGCGGCCCGAGCTGGCGGAGAAGGAACGGGCAGAAGCCGCGACCATCAAAGAGTACATGCCGCCCGAGGCGGGCGAGGAGGAGATCCGTCGGAAGGTCAGGGAGGCGATCGAGGCCGGCGCGAACAACATCGGCGCGGTCATGGGGGCGGTCATGCCCCAGTTCAAGGGTCGCGCCGAAGGTCGCGATGTGAACCGCATCGCCCGCCAGGAGCTGGAGAAAGGGGGGTCGGATGATTGACCTCTTCCTGAACCCGTGTCGGCTCCGACCCGCACGTGTGAAGACACGGGGGTGCTGGTGAAAGAGAACGCCGGCGCCCCCGTTCTGCATCGGTGGGCGGTAGGCGGTGGGCGGTGGGCGGTGGGAATCACCAATTGCCGACCACTGATCACCGATCACTGATTACTGATCACCAATCACCGGAGATGAACGAACACACCCTCGTCGCCCTGGAATTCTATCGCGTCTTGCAGGTGGTAGCCGACTACGCCACCAGCGAGCCGGGGGCCGAGGCGGTACGCGCACTGCGCCCGGTTCCCGACGGCGCCGCGGTGGCCGCGTCCCTCGACGAGGTCGACGAGATGGTGGGCTGGCTCATCCGCGACGAGAGCTGGGCGCCGCCGATCATACCCGAGATCGAGGGACCGCTCGACAGGCTGGCCATCGAGGGTAGCGTTTGGACGGAGGTTGAGCTGGCCGGCGTGCTCCGCCTCCTCAGAGGTGCGCGCGAGGTGCGTCGCGTTC
>JBDHKT010000019.1:0-15947 GCA_039586255.1 Gemmatimonadota bacterium
CGGGTGGTCAGCGCCAGCGGATCGCCATCGCGCGGGCGATCCTGCGTGACCCACCGCTCTTGATCTTCGACGAGGCCACGTCGGCGCTCGACACTGAGTCCGAGCGGCTGGTCCAGGGCGCCATCAACCGATTGCTTGCCAACCGAACGGTCATCGTCGTCGCTCACCGCTTGTCGACGATTCAAGGCGCGCACCAGATCATCGTCCTCGCTGACGGTGAGATCGTGGAGGCAGGTCGCCACGACGAGCTGCTGGCGCGCCGGGGACCCTACCGCAGGCTCTATGAGCTGCAGTTCGATGCGGCCGCGGGCCACGTCGCCGGCGGCGAGGTGGAAGCCAGCTGATCCGCATACGCCATCTTCTCGAGTACGGACTCGTGAGGCTCGTCTTCAGCCTGCTGGGCCGCGCCCCGGGGCTGAGCGAGCGACTGGGCGCCGGCCTGGGCGGCTTGGCCCATCACCTCGGCTGGCGTCGCCGGGTGGTCGAGTCGCAGTTGGCGCAGGCTTATCCGGAGAGCGGCGATGGTTGGGTCCGTGATACGGCCAAATCGTGCTACAAGCATCTGGGCCGCGAGTGGTTCACCGTACCTGCTCTGGTCCGGGGTGGGTTGGAGGAGGTGCGCAGGCGCGTAGAATTCAGCGAGGGGCGAGAAGCGTTGCAGGCCGCGTTCGAGGAGGGTCGCGGGGTAGTGGTCGTGAGCGGGCATTTCGGGAACTGGGAGCTTGCCGGCTCGACGCTGGCTGCTTTCGGGTTCCCGGTCGATGCGGTCTGGCAGCGGTTGAAGAACGAGTCGCTCGGTCGTTTGGTGGAGGAGACTCGGGAGCGGCTGGGGATGAAGTTGATCGAGCGCGGCCACGCCTGGGATCGCCTCACGGACAGCCTGGCCGCTGGGCGTGTCCTCGCTTTCGTCGCAGATCAAGACGCGCGGCGCAGCGGAGTGTTCGTGCCCTTCTTCGGACGACTGGCTTCGACCCACCGGGCCCCGGCGCTGCTGGCGCTGAGAGCCGGCACCCCGTTCTTCGTGGGTGGGGCCCATCGGATCGAGCCGCGACGCTACCGTGCCTGGATCGTGCGGCTCGAGCCGCCTAACGATGTCGACAGCAGGCGGCAGGTTCTCGAGCTCACCCGCATGTGGACGAGTGAGCTGGAGCGGCGCATCCGACTTTCGCCCGAGCAGTATTTTTGGCATCATAAGCGTTGGAAAACCGGACCGCCGGGAACAGTACCTGAGGCCGGCGGTAATACGACCTAGGATCTACGCGACTTGCCGCACCACGACACGGTCTGTGGTGGCGGAGACCGCATAACGAAGAAAAACTGTGATCTATATCTGCATTCCCGCGCACAACGAGGAACGGACCGCGGGCGTCCTGCTGTGGAAGATCCGCCAGGTCATGTCCGAGTTCGGGCGCGACTACGAGGTGCTGCTCCTCGATGACGCGTCGACCGATCGCACCTACGAAGTCGTAGCGCCCTACGCGCAAGTACTCCCACTCTCGATCCTCCGCAACGATGCCCGCGAAGGACACGGCGCTTCGCTCGAGCGACTCCTGCGCGAGGCGGTGGCTCGGTGCGCGTACCCGCGACGAGACGTCATAGTCACGCTGCAGGCCGACTTCACCGATGAGCCGCTGGCGATCCCGGGGTTGGTCAAGCGAATCGAGGGCGGCGCGGACCTTGTCGTCGCGACCCAGCAGCCGAACGGCGTTTCGGTACCACTGGCGATTCGTTGGATCCGCAGAGGCCTGCACTGGCTGGAGCGCATGTACGAGTTGCCGGAAGGGCTCAGCGATCCAATCTCCGGTCTGCGCGCCTACAGGGTCGGTCTGGTCAAGCGGGCTTTCCGCGAGCGGGACGGCGAGCCGCTGATGAAGCGTGACGGCTGGGCAGCCAGCCTCGAGTTGCTGCTGGCTGTCGCGCCGCACACGAAGCGGGTCGAGGAGACGCGGTCGGAGGTGCGCTACGATAGGCAGGCGCGTCCCAGCCGCCTGTCGGTTTGGCGTGCGGCCCGCGACTACATCGGATTCTTGAGGCGAAAATGAGGTTCTTATCTGGACTGGTGCTGCTGGGTCTGCTTATCCCGGCCACGGGCGTTGCTCAAGACGATCCGCCGGTGGCGTCGGAAAGCGTGGCGATCGCCGAGGTGCCGTTCGGGATCGGCGAGCGCATGGACTACCGGGTGAAGTTCGGCCCGCTCAAGGTCGGGCAGGCCTATATGGAGGTGGAGGGGCTCGACACGATCGCCGGTTACGCCACGTATCACCTGCAGTTCCACATGAGCGGCTCCGTCCCGTTCTACAAGTTGGATGACACGCAGCAGTCGTGGCTCGACGTCGCGCTGCTCGCCACGCGCCGCTACCATCAAGATTCTCACCAGGGCAGTTACGAGCGGTATCGCGAATACGAATTCGATCTTGAACAAGGAATCCTCACCGGGCTGGAGGGGGAGACCGATTCTATTCCGGAGAAGGCGCTGGACGAGGCGGCGTTCATCTACTTTGTGCGCTCGATCGAGCTCGAGGTCGGCGAGACTTACGAGTGGAACCGTTACTACCGTTTCGACAGGAACCCGGTGGTCCTGCAGGTGCTGCGCCGGGAGCGAATCGAAGTCCCCTTCGGTGAGTTCGAGACGATCGTGGTGCGACCGATCATCAAGACGGGTGGTATCTTCGCGGAGGGTGGCGAAGCGGAGATCTACATCACGGATGACGAACTTCGTATCCCCGTCCGGCTCAACACCAAGATGAAGGTCGGGTCGGTGGTACTCGAGCTCACGGAGTACAGAGAAGGGGAGAAGCTCACGCCTGAGACTATGGGAAGTCGCTGAGCCGGCGGTCCCGCGGAGGTCACTCCGTCTCCTTCAAGTCCTCACCGAAGAACCGCACGATCAATCGCGATACGGCATCTGGGGCGCTGACCATCGGCAGGTGGCGAGCGCCCGGAACGATCTCGAGCTGCCCGTTCGGCAGGCCATCGACGATCGTGCGCCCGTGTGCGGCAGGTGTTAGGCCGTCTTTTTCACCCCAGATGACGAGGGTCTTCGCGCGAATACGGCCGAGTGCCGGCCGTATATCGTGGTCCCGCAGCTCGTGCATACCGCTCAGCATACTACGCGGCCCGGCTCTGAGCATGTCGCCGATGAAGGTCGAGTAGAACCGCAGCGGGCACCAGGACCAGAATTGCAGGACGCGGCCGAGCGCCCGGCCGGGACCGACGCCGGGAACGCCTGCGCTGTCCAACAGAACGAGTCGGCGCACCCGTGCGCCGTAGTCCGCAGCGATCTGGGCGGCGATGGCGCCGCCCATCGAGTGACCGCAGAGGAAGAAGTGTGAGAGTCCTATGCGGTCCACGAGCTTGATGACCGCCCGTGCCGCGTCGGCTATCCCCAGCATCGGGCCTGGCGAGCGGCCGAATCCCGGCAGATCGGGCGCGATCAAGCGGAGGCTGGCCGATGAGAGCTCGGGAAAGAGGGGAAACCACCAGCGAGAGGAGGCGCCGAGGCCGTGCAACATCACGAGCGGCGCACCTAAGCCGGCCTCGAAGTAGTACATGCGGAGGCTACCCTCCTGTAATTCGCGGCGCATGACCACGCGCGAGGTCAGCATCCCTGCACGGGGCCCCTTCGCTGTTACGATTCGGCGCTTCCCCATCCTCCACCTCCTGGTGTGCGGATGCTGATGATGTCTCCCGCTCGGGCTTCGATGGCCGACTTCCCTTTGAGTTGTGTCCAGTCACCATCGCGGTTCATCCAGCTCTCACCGCAACTGCCTGGTGCACCGCCACGAGCGCCGCACGGCGCGTAACGCCGCCGGTCTGCCAGAAGATTGACGCTTGCCGGGGTCAGCAACTCGATGTCGCGGCGAAGTCCGTCGCCACCCATGCGCAGCCCATCACCACCCGATCCGTGGCGCAGCGAGTAGTGCCGCACACGCACCGGAATCTCGTGCTCCAGGGCCTCGATCGGAGTGTTGAGCGAGTTGGTCATGTGTGTGTGAACGCCGGATAATCCGTGGCGCTCGGGCCCGCCCCCCATCCCGCCGCCCAGGGTCTCGTAGTAGGCGAACGACCGGCCCGTCCGCGGGTCGACGCCACCCACGGTGAGGTTGTTCATCGTCCCGCTCGAGCAGGCCGGTATCATGTCGGGCAGCGCCTGGCCAAGGGCGCGGAACACAACGTCCACTATCCGCTGCGACGTCTCCACGTTTCCCGCTGCCACCGCGGCGGGCGGCCTTGCGTTTACCACGGTGCCCGGCGGCGCGACGATGGTGACGGCGGGCATTGCGCCGCCTCCCGCGGGTAGCGGCGTCTCCAGAAGGGCTTCGGCGACGCAGCGCAGCACGTAACGTACGGCCGACTCGGTGATAGCTGCCACGGCATTGATATTACCGGAAACCTGAGTAGCCGAACCGCTGAAGTCCACACGCATCTCCGCGCCCTGGACCGTTACCGTGGCGGCGATCCGCACCGGCTCATCGACCACGCCGTCGTCGTCCATGAAGTCCTCTGCCGCGTACTCGCCGTTCGGGATGCGCTCGATCACGGCGCGCACCAAACGGTCGGCGTAGGCGGCGATGGCAGCGAAAGCGGCGCCGAGCGACTCGGTGCCGCTGCGGGCCGCCAGTTCCTTCAGCCGCCGCACGCCCACGTCGAGCGCGGCGAGCTGGGCATGCAGGTCGCCTTCACGCTCCACCGGTGTCCGAACGTTGGCGAGTAACAAGCGCCAGACGTCGCTCTGAATCGTGCCACCTCTTGTGAGAAAGACGGGCGGTATCCGCAGCCCCTCCTGGTAGATCTCTCGCGACAGCGGCATCGATCCGGGCGCCAGGCCTCCGACGTCGGCGTGGTGGGCCCGCGAGGCGACGTAGGCGATCGGACCGGCGAACCCGTCCACCCACACGCCGCGCACCGCCGTCAGGTCGGGAAGGTGAGTACCCCCGTGGTAGGGGTCGTTGAGCACGACCACGTCCCCGTCCGCCAGGCTCGTGGCGCCTAGGGCGGCTTCCACGCTCTGGGGGATGGCCCCCAGGTGCACGGGCATGTGGTCGCCGAGAGCGACCGGGCGTGCCCCTGGGTCGCAGATCGCGCAGCTGTAGTCGCGCCGCTCCTTGATGTTTGGGGAGTAGGCGCTCCGCCGCAGTGCCGCCCCCATCTCCTCGGCGATGGCGAGCAACAGGGAGCGGTAGACCTCCAGCCTTATTGCATCCAGTCGCGCGGAGCCGCCGGTTTGCGCCGATTGCATGTCGTGAGCCTGTCTTTATTATTATGCTGTTCGCCAACAGCTGCTCGCTGCGGGCTCTCCCGGAGAGTTCAGCGACGCAGTGTAATTGTAGGTAGAGGAGGCTGCCTTGGGCAAACGCAGCAAGGAGGTTAGAAGACGCCTGGTTCAAGGAAACGATGCAGTACCTGGCGAAACGCTATCCGGCGGTGAGCGAGGAGGAGCTGGCCGAGCTTGACGCCATCGGCCGACGATACTGCCGGCCGGTCATATCGTACGGTGGTCGAAGCAAGTCGGACAGCGAGGGCACGAGCTGAAGGTACGCGAGACGACATCGTCCTGGCCGCGCGCCGGGGCCCTTTTTTGCTCTCCGTTCCCTTAGATGACGACGATTGAGGTCGTGTGGAGGCTGTTGGCGGTCCTGCTTCTGGTGGGCGCCAACGGCTTCTTCGTTGCTGCGGAATTCGCTCTCGTCAGCGCAGACGAAACCCGCCTCGCCGGTCTCGTGGAAAAAGGCGATCGCCTGGCACGGAACGTCACGCGAGCGAGGGGCGATCTCAACCTTTATCTGTCTTCCTGCCAGATCGGCATCACACTCGCCTCCCTGGGGTTGGGTTGGATCGGCGAGCCCGCCATCGCGCAGACCCTGGTTATCTTTTTCTCAGGTGTTCCCGAACCGTTCAACCTGATCGCGCGCCACGGCGTGGCGGTGGTTATCGCTTTCGCCTTCATCACCTACCTGCACGTCGTGCTGGGAGAGATGGCGCCGAAGGCGCTGGCGATCTTCCATCCCGAGCAGGTGGCACGATGGGTTGTACCACCGCTGGTCCTCTTCACGCAGGCGGGCCGCCCGTTGATCTGGTCGCTCAACGAGTCGGCCAACTTGCTGCTACGGGTGTTCGGGGTGCGCCTACCCAGCGAAGCGGAGCGTGTGCATAGCCCGGAAGAGATCATGGTGCTCGTCAAGCGGAGCCATGATGTGGGGAAGGTCGAGCAGGACGAGCAGGCGATGATCCACGGCGTCTTCGAGCTGACGCGCACGGTTGCCCGTGAGGTGATGACGCCGCGGCCAGATATCGTGGCCGTGCCGGTCGATATCGAGTTCGCGGAGCTGGTGTCAACGACAGACCGCTCGGGCCATTCCCGGTTGCCTGTGTACAGGGACAGTCTCGACAACGTCGTCGGCGTCGTGTTGGCGAAGGACCTGTTGCCGCTCGCCGTCGCCGGGGAGCAGAATGGCTTTGACGTCACGAAGATCATGCGGGAGCCGTATTTCGTTCCCGACACGAAGTCGGTGGACGAATTGCTCGCCGAGTTGCGCCGTCTGAAAATTCACATGGCCGTAGTCGTGGACGAGTTTGGGGGCACCGACGGCCTCGTGACGCTCGAAGACCTGATCGAGGAGATCGTCGGGGAAATCTACGACGAGTACGACGAGGCGCGTCCGATGTACACGACGACGCCGGGCGGCCAGCCGCTCATCGACGGTGGCGCGCCGATCGATGAAGTGAACGAGAGGTACGAGCTCGAGCTTCCCGAGGAGGACTACGACACGCTGGGCGGTCTCATACTCGGCGAACTGGGCCACGTGCCCAAGCGAGGCGATGTCGTTCGGGCCTCAGGCGCCGACCTCGTGGTCGAGCGAGTCGACGAGCGCCGCGTGCGTCTCGTGCGACTGCTCAAGGGCGATGACGAATCGACAGAGAACGCCGCGCGCGAACCGGGATGAAGCCGGCGGTGGGGAAACCTCCGGCGCGGAGCCGCGGGACTGAGCGGTTGACTTGAATAATCAATATCCGACATTCCATGTCGGGGCTTGTTGGTTGTAGCCTACTTGGTCATGGATAACTGGGTGTCGGATATTGGATATTGAATCAACATGGACGATCTCGACCGTCTTTATTACGAGTTCGTGGAGATACTCCGCCGAGAGCGACCGTCCGCACTGAAGGACGAACCGCTCACCATCGCCGAGGTTCACGAACAGATCATACCCTATCGCCGGATCCGTAACCGCGTGGGGCTCGGATCGCACGGGGACTACGAGGCGACACTCTCGCGCCTTCTGGCCGGGGAACGTGACTATCTACTCAGCGACCGCGATGTGCAGGAGGAGTTGAGGGCCGGGCTAGAGGAGCCTCTGCCCGACATCCGCCGCTTCCTCGCGTTCCCGGACGTCTGCGTCTGGCTCAATGCCGACAAGGTTCCGCCGCCTGGAGACATTCGCTATGCTCCGCCCGAGCTGCGCGAGGGGGTCGACTGGGTGAGTGAGGCCATCGAAAGCCACGAGGAAGAGCGCGCAGCCGAGTCGGGTACCAGCGAGGACCAGCTGGCAGCGGCTGAAGGGGACGAGTCGGCCGCGCCGGCGTTCTGTCCCATGTGCGGCGGTGAGGCTCCCGAATCTTCGGCGTTTTGCCCGTTCTGCGGCCGCCGGCTGACCGCCGAGGCCTGCCGGACCTGCGGTGCGGATCTGGATCCCGTCTGGTCGTTCTGTTCGAGTTGCGGGACCCCCAGGTCAAACCCGGCAGACTCTGCTTGACGGGCCTTTGGAGGGCCGGTATTATCCGTCCCCAAATCTTCCTGTTTCAGAGTTTCGAACGCAGCTCGCTGTCGGCGTCTCATCTGTCGCGCCGTCAGGCGCGAGTCGGCACGCCGGTCGAGGCGGCTGGCTTAGTAACCACAGTGGAGGGAACGAGATGTCTCGCAAGAACGCAGTGATGGCGCTGGGGATGGCGTTGGGGCTGGTGGCTTTCGTGGCCTGCGCCGGCGGTGAAGCCGGTTCGCAGGAGGCCGCCTCCGGCGCGACGTCGGAGACCCCGGCGGCGGCCGAGGGCGGACAGCAGATGGAGCTACCCGAGAACGTGACGATGGAGATGGTGAACCAGGGCAAAGAGGTTTTCGCTGGCGCCGGTCTCTGCTACGTGTGTCACGGTGCTGAGGGTCAGGGCATGCCGGGACTGGGCGCGAATCTGACCGACGAGGAGTGGACTCACGGAGACGGCTCATTCGATTCCATCGCCGAGACCGTAATGGGCGGCGTCGACTCTGGCGCGTCGACCACGGGTACCGCGATGCCCGCGAAGGGCGGGAGTGGGATCACCGACGACCAGGTGAGACAGGTCGCCGCCTACGTTTGGACCTTGAGCCGCTAGTGCAGTAAGCCGACTGATCGCCGGCGACAGGTTGCCCCCGGCGGCTCGGCCCGCCCAGATAGCCTGCGGGCTCGAGTGCCGGGGGCTCTCTTGTAGTGACGCGGTCCTCGCGCGAGTCTAACCCGGCGGCTAAGTTTTGATCGGGTTCTCCGGTCGACATACCCAACATCCTGGGGGTCATCGTGGAAGCACTACTCGCTGCCCTTGCCGTGGCCGGCGCCACCGCTTTGGCTACCAGTCTCAGAATACTGTGGGAGTACGAACGCGCGGTCGTGTTCCGACTGGGCCGTCTGCGTGGAGCCCGCGGACCCGGACTCATCTTCTTGGTCCCATTCGGTATCGAACGCATGCAGCGTGTCGGCCTGCGGATCGTCGCGATGGATATTCCGCCGCAGGATGTTATCACGCGCGACAACGTCTCGGTGAAAGTGAACGCAGTCCTCTACTTCCGCGTCAGCGTTCCCGTGAAAGCGATCGTGGAAGTCGAGGACTTCCTGTTCGCCACGTCGCAGCTCGCGCAGACGACACTCAGGTCGGTGATCGGGCAGGCGGAGCTCGATGACCTGCTCGCCGAGCGAGAGAAGTACAACGACATGCTTCGCACGATCATCGACGAGCAGACCGACTATTGGGGCATCGAGGTGACAGCGGTCGAGGTGAAGGATATCGATCTGCCCCAGGAGATGAAGCGGGCGATGGCCAGGCAGGCAGAGGCGGAACGTGAGCGGCGCGCCAAGGTCGTCAACGCGCTGGGCGAGCATCAGGCGTCACGTAAGCTGGTGGCGGCGGCGAAGATCATGAGCGCCGATCCAGCGGCCCTGCAGCTGCGCTTCCTGCAGACGGTTTCGGAGATCGCCGCGGAGAACAATTCGACGACACTCTTCCCCATCCCGATGGAGCTGTTCGAGGCATTCAGGCACAGGGTCAAGCCCTGGCCCGAAGAGTTGGAGGAGGAAGTGCTCGACGAAGCGGACGAGGATGTCCCGGAGCTGCCGCCGGGCACGGAGCTGCCGGGTCGGCTGGCGTCCGGCGAGCCGGCCCCTGCGAAGAAAAAGAAGAAAGACGAGTGACGAGCTGTACCCGGCGGTAGCCGGGCCCCTATCATAGGTTCATAGGCGATGGAATCGGGCGGCGGACGCTATCTCACGCGCCGGGACCTCGAGGCCGTCATCCGGAGGGCGGCGGAGCTCGAGTCCTCAGGCGGCAATGCTGTTCCCGAACTGAGCGAGGCCGATGTGGTGCGCATCGCTCAGGAGGTTGGCCTTTCGGAGGCCAACATCCGGCGGGCGTTGGCGGAGCATCACGGCGTCGGTGACCGGCTCTTGGCAGAACGCGGCTGGATCTCGCGGCTCTGCGGCCCTGGGCTGGTGACGGCGAGCCGCACCGTGTCGAGGTCGGCGGAGGAGGTCAAGGCCGAGCTCGAGAACCACTTCCAGTCCAACCAAAGCCTGACATTGGTCAGGCGTACCCAGTACACGTCGCTCTGGGAACCCGATAAGAGCGTCGTCGCTTCCGTCGTGCGAGGGCTCGATGTGTTCGGGCGGGGCTATCAGCTGGCAAAAAGGGGTCGGGCGGTCGAGCTCCGCGTGGTGCCGCTGAGCGATGACTCCTGCCAGGTCGCCCTGACCTCGGACCTCGGGAACGAGCGAGCGGGTTGGTTCTGGGGGTTCGGGGTCGCGGTGGGCATGCCGTTGAGCTGGGTATGGCTAATGTTCATTCTGCAGGGAGCCGTCATCCCAGATCCGTGGCTGCTGGCCACACCCGGCATAATCGTCACCACGGTCGCACTGGCCCGAGCGGGTTATCGCCGGGGCGTGGAGAAGATGCGGCTGATCCTCGACGGCCTCCTGGACCGCCTCGAGCATGACGAGCCGCTGGAGCCGGTGCGGCCGTCGTGGCGTGACCTGCTCAAGTGATCCTATAGGCGTGGTGCTGCAAACGCCCCTGGGTTCGCGCCTCCGCTGGACCGCCACTGTGGCAAAATGCACAAAATTGGCCCCTCGCCGAGGGCGGCCCGACCTTGAGAAAGGGCGCGTTTCTAAATAGATTTTCCAGGTGATACTCCAGCGGTTGCGTCTCCGTAATTTCCGGAATTTTGAGGACGAGGTCGTCGACTTTCCGGAGCGCGGCGCGGCCCTGATCGGCGATAACGGTCAGGGCAAGACCAACCTTCTGGAGGCCGTCTATTACCTGGAGATCTTCCGCTCGTTCCGCGGGGCGCGGGATGAGCAGCTCATCACCTTCGGGTGCGGGCACTTCCGGGTCGAAGCGCACCTGTCGGCGGGCGCTGGCGGCGAGGAGGTGGAGGTGGCGGCAGGTTATGCGCGGGAAGGCCGCCAGAAGAAGGTGACGGTCGACGGCCGTGAGCCCGAGCGGGTTGCCGAGGCCATCGGCCGGGTCGGTGCAATCGTCTTCACCGCCAGCGACGTCGAGATCGTCGCCGGAGGTCCCGGCGCGCGGAGACGCTTCCTCGACATCATCCTCTCGCTTGTGGAGCCGGGGTACGTCACGGCTCTGCAGCGCTACCGGCAGATTCTGTCCCAGCGGAACGGGCTGCTCAGAGACGATGCCGGGCCGACCGAACTGGAAGCGTGGAACGCCGGGTTGGTGGACGCGGGAAGCCGCGTCGCCGAAGCACGGGCGCGCTGGGCGAGCGCGAAACAGGCGAGCTTCTCCCGCTACTACGCCGCGATCTCGGGAGGCCAAGAGGCCGGAGTGGAGTACTCGCCGTCGATCCCGGCGCCGGCCGGCGTCGAACCGGTGGTCACTCGAGATGGCTGGGCGGAGGCCTTCCACGTCGAGATCGGGCGGCTCGCCGCCAGAGAGCGGCGCCGCGGAGTGACCCTGGTTGGGCCGCACCGCGATGATCTCCGCTTCTGGGTGAGCGGCGGCCAGGAGGCCGTGGGTCTGAGGAGTTTCGGATCTGCAGGGCAACAGCGAAGCGCCGCGGTGGCCTTGAGGCTCGTGGAGGCCGAGACGCTGCGGGCCACGCACGGCAGGCGCCCCATAGTGATGCTGGACGACGTGTTTGCCGAGCTCGACCCGCTGCGGGCGGAGCGTGTCGTCGAACTGTTCACGGCGGAAGATTGGGGGCAGGTCTTCGTGACGTCGCCGAAACCGAGCGACTTCGCGTTCATGGGCGATAGTCTGACCGAGTATCGGGTCCTGGACGGCACGGTCAATTCGGTATGAGTGAAGAGCGCGGCGGATTCCCACGCCCCGTAGGAGGGCTGGTCGACGAGCTGCTCCGCGCACGCGGTCTGCTGGAAGGCGTGGAGCGTGCGTCGACGGTCGGAGACTGGGCCGAGCGGGTCGGTCCGCAGATCGCGCGGGTAGCGACACCCGTGGGATTCGACCGCGGCATTCTGTTCGTGGAGGTTCGCTCGTCAGCCTGGCTGATGGAGCTCGAGATGATGGAGCGACGTATCCTCGAACGGCTTAACGCGGGCCGCGGCGGGGCCGGGTTCAAGAAGATCATCTTCAGGCTCGCCCGAGGCGGCTAGCGGGTCGAGGAACGTGTGAGAGTCGAGAAGTGAAGAGGGAGAGCGATGGCAAAGCGATCGGGGACCGGGAAGAAGAAGACGGCGACGAAGAATGAGCATACCAAGGCCCGCAAGCCGGCGGCGCGCGCCGGAAAGGCGAGCCGTGCCAAAGCGTCGGCCAAAACGTCGGGCAAAGTGAAGGCAAAGAAGGCCAAGACGACGGCGGCCAAGCGGAAAGGGTCGGGGGGCGCGGGCTACACCGCTGGGAAGATCCAGGTCCTCAAAGGGCTGGAGGGTGTGCGCCGGCGACCGAGCATGTACATCGGATCGACCTCCGCCCGCGGCCTTCATCACCTCGTCTTCGAGGTCGTGGACAACTCGATCGACGAGGCGATGTCGGGCTACTGCGATCAGATCGATGTCTGCATTCACCCGGACAACTCTATTACGGTCACCGACAACGGGCGCGGCATCCCGGTGGACACCCACCCCACGGAGAAGGTGCCCGGCGTCGAGCTGGCCATGCTCACCCTGCATGCCGGCGGAAAGTTCGACAAGGAATCGTACAAAGTGTCGGGCGGCCTGCACGGAGTGGGCGTCTCGGTGGTGAACGCTCTCGCCGAGTGGCTCGAGGTCGAGATTCACCGCGACGGCAAGATCTGGCGGCAGAAGTACGGCCGGGGTCGCAAGCAGGGCGAACTGAAGGCGGGCGGGAAGACGGACAGGACCGGCACCGAGGTGAGGTTCAAGCCGGATCCCGAGGTCTTCACCGAGCTCGAGTACGACTTCGATACGTTGGCGACCCGGCTCCGCGAGCTGGCCTTTCTGAATCGCGGCGTGAAGATCACGCTCAAGGACGAGCGTCCCGGCCAAGAAAAGAAGAGCAAGTACCAGTACGACGGCGGCATCAAGGAGTTCGTGAAGTACCTGCGTGGCAATCGGAAGGCGCTGTTCGCAGAGGTCGTTTACCTTGAGGAAAAGCGCCCCGAGTGTGAGATCGAGCTCGCACTCCAGTACAACGACGGGTACAAGGAAGACACCTTCACCTTCGTCAACAACATCAACACGCACGAAGGCGGGACCCACCTCACCGGCTTCAAGGCGGCGCTGACGCGGACGCTCAACGACTACGCGCGCCGCGGTGGGATGCTCAAGAAGGCGGGCTACTCGCTGAGCGGCGACGACGTGCGGGAAGGCCTGACGGCGATCCTCTCCGTTCGCGTCATGGACCCGCAGTTCGAAGGGCAGACGAAGACCAAGCTCGGGAACAGCGAGGTGCGCGGTGCCGTGGAGTCGGTCGTCAACGAGGGACTGTCGAACTTCCTGGCCGAGAGCCCGACGGCGGCCCGGCGCATCATAGAGAAATGCATGCAGGCGGCGCGCGCCCGCGAGGCGGCGCGCCAGGCGCGCGACCTGACCAGGCGCAAGTCGGCGCTCGAGGGCTCGATCCTGCCCGGAAAGCTCGCCGATTGCTCGATCAACGACCCCAGCGTCAGCGAGCTCTACCTGGTCGAGGGCGATTCGGCGGGCGGTTCCGCGAAACAGGGACGCGACCGGAACTTCCAGGCCATCCTGCCGTTGCGCGGTAAGATATTGAACGTCGAGAAGGCGCGACTGGACAAAGTGCTGACGAACGAGGAGATCCGCACGATCATCACGGCGGTGGGCACAGGTATCGGCGAAGACGAATTCAACCTCGGCAACGCTCGCTACCACCGGGTAATCATAATGACCGACGCCGACGTCGACGGCGCCCATATCCGCACCCTCTTGCTCACCTTCTTCTTCCGCCACATGCGGCAACTCATCGAAGCCGGCTACGTCTACATCGCACAGCCGCCGCTCTACCGGATAAGGCGCGGCAGGGAAGAGCACTACGCCTACTCCGATGACGAGCGCGACAAGATCATGAAGCGGATCGACAAGGACGGCAAAAGCAAGGCCGACGTGCAGCGCTATAAGGGTCTCGGTGAAATGAACCCCGAGCAGTTATGGAAGACGACGATGGATCCGGAGCGACGCACGATCCTGCGGGTGACGATGGACGATGCGGTCGAGGCCGACCGCCTGTTCAGCCTGCTGATGGGCGATGAGGTCGAGCCGCGCCGCGCCTTCATCGAGCAGAACGCCAGGTACGTGAAGAACCTGGACGTCTGATCTCCAGGAGAGACTCTTGGCCAACCGTTTCTTCCGCCGCTGGGCGATTAAGCGTCTCGTACTTGCCCTGATCGTCCTCTACCTGGCGGGTGGATACGTTCTGCCCCGCATCCACTGGATCCCCGCCGAGCCTGCCATCGAGGCGGATGCGTTTGGAATCCCGCCGCTCGCGCCGGCGGGTGTCCGGGCCGCCGGCGTTCTCGGCGTCCACACGCAGCGTTCCCACGACGCCGTGGGCAGCGAGTCGGAGGTCGTTCAGGCGGCCCGTGAAGCCGGTCTCGATTTCGTCATCATAACCGATCACCGGTCTGCGGACGCGCCGCAGGAGCTCTGGCAGGTCCAGGCCCGCTACGAGGAGGGCGTGCTGCTCGTGCGGGGGCAAGAGATATCGCTGGGCAGCGATGTCGGTCGTGTTCTCGTTTTCGGGATCGATACAGCGGTGACCCATTGGGAGGGAACTGCCGACGAGCTCGCCGGAACCCTCGAGAGCGAGGCGGCTACCGCTGTCGTCGCACACTCCCGGAGCCCCAGGACGCGGGACAGTTGGCGTCCTCGGGAGACGCCGGGGATCGTCGGCTGGGAGGTCTTCGACCTCGCCGATGTTGGCCGTGCCCGGCTCGAGGACCCCTGGGTCGTCTACCATCTCCTGGCCCTGGCGGCGAGCGCACCTATTGGCCGGATGCACGAGAGCCTGCTTCGCCTCCATCGCGAGGGCTTCGACCAGCCCGCTGTGGCCGCCTTCGATTCTCTCTACCCCTGGAATCGCTCCACCGCACTTGGCGCCCTCGACGCCCATCCCAAGATACGGGTCGGAGGTCGGCTGGTGCCCGGCTATGGGCCCTTCTTCAAGAGCGTCGTGAATCACATCGAGCTGGAGAGCCCGCTGGCGGCGAGTGACGCCGCTGCGGCGACGGACGCGCTGGCCGCCGGCCTGAATACCGGTGGTGCGTTCATCTCCTTCGGCAGCACACAACTAGCCCGCAACTTCACACAGCAGCTCGTGGCGTCCGGTCGCGGCGCGGTCGGAATGGGCCGGGCCGTTGCGTGGGAGGAGGGACAGTACCTGCGGGCGGGTTTCTGGGGGGGACCGAGGGAGAGACTGATATACCGGGTCGTGCGCGACGGCGAGCATCACGCCTGGGTCTCGGGTGCCGAGTTGGCCTGGCCGCTCGACGAGCCCGGCGTCTATCGCGTGGAGGTTTACAGGTACACGCTGCGTATCGGCCCGATAACCTGGAACCTGCGGCCCTGGATATTCGCCAGTCCGAACTGGGTCGTGCGTAGGGATGAGTAGGTGAACTCAGTCGCCGGTGTGTGCGACTTCTGAGCCTTCCTCTCCCAGCTCCATCTCTTTCCCGGCATACTCGCGTAGCTGCTGAATCTGCTCGGTGCTTCCCATCACGATCATCACATCGCGGGCCTCGAGTCGCGTCTCCGGTCCGGGATTGTAGATCGGCGGTCCTTCTCCCCGGGCCCGCTGCAGCGAGAGGACTATCAGCCCCGTGCGTTGCGGGATCCTGAGCTCGGCCAGCGATTGGCCAACGAGATGTGAGCCGCGCGGTATGGCGGCCTGTTCCAACCGCAGCTCGATGCCGGCGCCACTGATCGCACACTCCAGGAAGTCTACCACGTGAGGTCGCAGGAGCGAGAAAGCCATGCGGACTCCACCCGTCACATTGGGTGAAACCACGCGCACCGCGCCCACCCGCTTCAGCTTCTCGAGCGACTCCTCGCTGTAGGCCCTGGCTACCATCGTGAGTTCGGGGTTCAGGTGCCGCGCCGTCATGCAGACCAAGATGTTGTCGGCGTCATCGGCCAGGCAGGCGGCCAGCCCTCTGGCTTTGTGGACCTGTGCCGCCTCCAACGTCTTCTCCAGCGTCGCGTCCCCCTCGATGACCATGAGATCCGGTTGAGTTTCCCGGACCAGCGCGATCCGAGCCG
>JBDHKT010000441.1:0-2642 GCA_039586255.1 Gemmatimonadota bacterium
CGCCACAATGAAGAGCGGCCACTTCTTCTTGGCTGGCATGGGCCCCGTAAGCTGGCGTGGCTGCGACACTGGACTGGACATGTGCGTCTGCTGCTGCGCGGCGAACCCCGTCTCTGACTGGAAGTTAACGCCAACGACGGTCTGTGCAATCTGTTCCCGGGTCGTCCGTTGAGGGCCTGGGGAAGATGGTCGCCGCAGGGCCGCCTCGGGTCGGGCGCGGCTATGGGCCCTCGCTTCATGTCGCGCGGCTCGATTGCGGGAACGGCGGCTTCGCCGCCGCCGCGCTCCAAATGTCCGCTCGACCCATCGCCGCGCCCTCCCTACCGCAATCCGTGAGCGTTCGCGGGAGGCGCTGGGGGTCCTACGAGCGTAACTCGTGAGCGGGCGAGATGGTGCTACGCCTTCCACACGCGTGCGCGAGCGGTGAAGCTCGAGGACCCCCAAGCCGACCGCGAGCGCGGAGCCAATGGTCCGCCCGCCGGCGACCCCGCGGGCCCGGAGCGAGTGGTCCTCCTGCCGGCGACCCTACCGCCCGCCTCCGCCCGCAGGGCTTTCACGCGCGCCCTCCGTGTGTTATCAGGTAGCCATATGGAGCGAAATCGATGACGAACGGCGACGGCGCGTCCGCAGGTCGTCCCCGCTTCGGTTCTGCGTTCGGCCTGGTGATGACGTTCATCGGGGTCGCCGTGGGGCTGGGCAATGTCTGGCGCTTCCCCTACATGGCGGGCGCGTTCGGAGGCGGGGCGTTCCTACTCGTGTACATCGTCCTGCTCGTCGCCTTCGGGATCCCGGCGCTGATGGCGGAGCTGGCGCTGGGACGGATGACGCGGCGCGGCCCCGTGGGTGCGTTCACGCGCATCGGAATGCCGGGTGGGGCGGTCGTCGGCTGGGTTCTCTTTGTCACCGTGCTCGTGGCGTTGAGCTACTACACCGTGGTCGTCGGCTGGGTGCTGCGCTACACGTTCATCTCGGCGAGCGGTGCTATCGGCGAGATCGTGCCGGAGTCGTTCTTCGAGTCGGTGTTGGGCGGATTTTGGGGACAGTTCCTGATGACCGCCATCGTCCTGGCGCTCGTGGCGGTCGTGCTGGTTTTGGGGATCAAGAAGGGTGTCGAGCGCGTGAGCAAGGTCGGCATGCCGCTGCTCTTCCTTCTACTCTTCGTTCTCATCGCCCGCTCGCTGACCCTGCCCGGCGCCGGCGCGGGGCTGAGCTACTACCTGTATCCCGAATTCTCGATGATCGACGCCGGTGTGGTCGCCGCGGCGTTGGGGCAACTCTTCTTCTCGCTGGCCCTGGGCGGGACGTTTCTCATGACCTACGCGAGTTATCTGGGTGACGATGTCGACCTGAGAAAGAGCGCCGTCACTATCGGGGTGGGCGAAACGCTCGCATCGGTACTCGCCGGATTCGTCATCCTGCCCGCCGCCGTGGCGCTGGGCATCGAGGTGGGCAGCGGTCCGCCACTCACCTTCGTGACCGCGCCGAGCATCTTCGCCCACGTACCCAGCGGTGCGATCTTCGCAACGCTGTTCTTCGGGCTCCTGTTCTTCGCCGCCTTCCTCTCGGCCGTGGCCGGCTTCGAGGTCCTCGTCGCCGGGATGGCGGACGAGCACGGCTGGGATCGCAAGGTCGCGGTGTCGGTCTTCTGTGGCGCCGCACTATTGCTCGCAATCGTGCCGATGCAGAGCCTCGATTACATCCTGAAGAGCGACCTGTTCTGGGGATCGACGATGCAGCCCGTCGGCAGCGCCCTGGCGCTCATCGGGCTCGCCTGGGTCGTGGGGTTGGGTCGGGCGCTGGAAGAGGCGAACAAGGGCGTCACGGGGCCGCCGATCGGGCGCTTCTGGTTCTACTGGATCAAGTACGTCGTGCCCATCGGGATCGGCGTCATACTCGTATTCGGTCTGCGTGACGTGTTCAGGACGTTCGTGCTATGAGTGGAACACGGCCGGTTTCCATCAGCGATCACGAGGCCGAGGTCTGGCAGCAGGAGTTCCCCAGCCTCGCCTCCACCATCCACGTCGCTAACTGCTCGCACGGCCCACAAGCCTGGCGCGTCCGGGGAGCCGTCGACGCCTACCTCGACAGCTGGCTCGAGAAGGGGATGGACTGGGAAAGCTGGATCGCTGAGATCCACAGTGCCAAAGAGGCGTTCGCACGGCTGATCGGAGCGAAGCCGACCGAGGTGGCGCTCTCCACTTCGGCGTCGGCGGCGGTGGCTTCCATAGCCAGCGCCCTCGCCACGGGCGGCGAGCGGCGCCGTGTGGTGACGACGGAGGCCGAGTTCCCAACCGTCGGACACGTCTGGCTGGCACACGCGCGCTACGGCCTCGAGGTCGAGTTCATCCCGGTCCGCGACGGGGCCATCGAGCTCGACGAGTACGATGGTAGGGTCGACGAGCGCACGCTCATC
The DNA here is from genome assembly GCA_039586255.1 of Gemmatimonadota bacterium. Taxonomy (GTDB): domain Bacteria; phylum Gemmatimonadota; class Gemmatimonadetes; order Palauibacterales; family KS3-K002. The sequence goes on from JBDHKT010000441.1 coordinate 2,414, forward strand.
GTCTCGGCCACCCACGTCTATTACCAGAACGGCTTCAAGCAGGACGTGAAACGGATCGCCGAGATCGCGCACCGCGCCGGCGCGCTGGCTCTCGTCGATGCCTACCAGTCGCTGGGCACCTGCCGTGTGGACGTACGCGAACTGGACGTCGATGTCCTGGTGAGCGGGAACCAGAAATACCTGCTGGGTGTGCCCGGAGTCGCGTTCGTCTACGTGAAGGAGGAGCTGG
>JBDHKT010000442.1:0-2638 GCA_039586255.1 Gemmatimonadota bacterium
TGTTGGAGACGCTGCGTTCCCTGGGGTTCGACCTGACGCCTATCGAGCTACCGGATCTGCCCGTGGGCGCGATGCGCACCATTCTGAGCGTCGAGGCGGCGGCGGCGTTCGACGAACTGACCCGCAGCGGGCGCGACGACCTGTTGAAGCGTCAGGACAGGGGCGCCTGGCCCAACTCGTTCCGCCAGTCACGTATGGTCCCGGCCGTCGAATACATCCAGGCCAATCGCGCCCGCACGCTGGCGCTGGAGGCGATGGCGGAGCTCATGTCGCAGGTCGACGTCTACGTCGTCCCATCCTACGGTGGCAGCAACCTCACGCTCACCAACCTCACCGGGCACCCGTGTGTGGTTCTGCCGAACGGGTTCCGAGAAGACGGCACGCCGACGAGCATCAGTTTCATGGGCAAGCTGTACGGCGAGTCGGAGACGCTGGCGGTAGCGGGAGCGTACCAGGAGGCGACCGACTTCCACCTGAAACACCCGGTGCTCCAAACCTGACGAGGCTGAAAAGGCAATCGACGAGCAAGGGGCAGCAACACCGCACCTCGAGCGCTCGATCGGTATCGTGCGCGCGACGGCGATGGTGGTGGGCACCATCATCGGCGCATCGATCTTCGTCCAGCCGTCGCTAATCACCGGCCAGGTCCCTTCGATCCCCGGTGTCTTCGCCGTCTGGGCGATCGCCGGGCTGCTCACCCTGTTTGGCGCGCTCGTCTGTGCCGAGCTCGCCTCGGCCTACCCGCGCACCGGCGGCGTCTACGTTTTTCTGAGGGAGGAGTTCTCACCGGCCGTCGGCTTCCTCTGGGGCTGGGCGATGTTCTGGAGCATGCACAGCGGGATCTTGGCCGCGATTGCCGTCATCTTCGCACGATATGTCGGGTACTTCGCGCCGCTCGGTGAGACGGGCGTGCAGCTCGTGGCGATCGGCGGTATCCTCCTGCTTTCCGCCGTCAACTACGTTGGCGTGCGCCATGGAAGCACACTCCAGACAGCGTTCACGATCGGAAAGGTCGTCGCCGTCGTAGGGATAGTCGTCGCAGGGCTCCTCCTCGGGTCGCGCGTGCCGGAGCACTTCGCCGTCGGTGTAGGGAGCGCGGCGCCCGAGACCGCTGCCGGGGCCGGCGCTGCGGCTGCCGGCGGCACCCGCGGGTTCGTTCTCGCACGGAGCGCCGGCCTCGTCGCCTTCGGTGGTTGGCACATGGTGACCTATACGGGTGACGAGACCATCGAGCCCGAGCGAACGATCCCCCGGGCGCTGCTCGTCGGCACGCTCGTCGTTACCGCGTGCTACATCGCGCTCAACGCCGTCTACCTTTATGTCCTGCCGCTGGAGACCGTGATCTCTTCATCGCGGGTGGCGGCAGACGCGGCCGACGCCGTGCTGGGTTACGGCGGGGGAGCGGTTATGTCGGCGCTGGTGATATTCTCGACCTTCGGCGCGCTGAGCGGGATCATCCTCGCCGGTCCGCGCGTCTACTATGCTATGGCGAACGATGGGCTACTCTTCCGTTGGCTGGGAGAGGTGCACCCGCGCTACCGGACGCCGCACCGCGCGATCGTCGCGCAGGCCGTCTGGTCATCGGTCCTCGTGGTGACGGGTACTTACCAGGCGCTCTTCACGCGCGTGGTCTATACCGAATGGATCTTCTTCGGGCTGATGGCCGCGGGGCTCTTTCTGCTGCGCCGGCGGCCCGGGTACGCGCCGCGCTACACCGTCTGGGGGTTTCCGGTGGTCCCGGCCGTCTTTGTGCTATCGACGGCGGTCATCGTGGGGAACCAGCTGATCTCGGAGCCGGGCGAGAGCGCGTTCGGCCTGGCGCTTGTCCTGGTGGGGCTCCCCGTGTACTACATCTGGCTGCGAGCCCGAGGCGAAAAACGAGGAGGCGTGCATGCGAGTCGTTGACTTCCACAACCACTTCTATCCGGCCGAGTACCTGGGCGCCCTCCGTGCGGGGCCGTGCCGGGTAGAGATCTCCACCGACTCCGAGGGGAATCCGGTCCTTCACTCACCGGGCGACATCAACGTCGCGGTCCGTGGCCACCGGGACATCGAATATCGGGAGAGCGTGCTCGACGAGGTGGGCGTCGACGTCCAGGTGCTGACGTTCACCGCGCCGGGTGTGCATGTGGAGACACCGGAGATGGCGGTCCGGCTCGCCGGGGCAGTGAACGACGCATTCGCGAGGATCGTCGAGGAACGGAGCAGCCGGTTCACCGCTCTGGCGACGCTGCCGCTGAACGATCCGGAAGCATCGGTCACCGAGCTCACCCGCGCCATACGCGAGCTCGGCCTGCCGGGCGCGATGGTCTTCAGCAACGTCGAGGGCGTGCCGCTGGCCGACGAGCGGTTCTGGCCGCTCTGGGAGCGGGCGGACGAGCTGGCCGCCGTCATCTACGTGCACCCGACCTACCCGGTGGGTGTGGAGGCGATGACCGAGTACTGGCTGATGCCGCTGGTCGGGTTCACCTTCGACACAACTCTGGCGGCTGCGCGGCTGGTCTTCGCTGGCGTGCCCGAGCGGTTCCCCGGCGTCCGCTGGGTGCTCGCGCATCTGGGCGGCGCGATCCCGTATCTGGCCGAGCGGCTCGACCGCGGTTTCCACGCGTTCAGCGAGTGCCGCGCCCAGATCACGGAG
>JBDHKT010000443.1:0-2635 GCA_039586255.1 Gemmatimonadota bacterium
AGCCGGATCGCGAAGACGAAGGACGACCTCGCCGTCGACACACAGGGAGTGAAGTTCGTTCTCAACCCTTACGACGAGTACGCAGTCGAGGAGGCTCTCAAGCTGAAGGAGGCGGCGGGCGACGGTAGCGTCACCGTCATGACCCTCGGCGGCGAAGAGTCGAAGGAGACGTTGCGTACGGCGCTGGCCATGGGAGTGGATCAGGCCGTCCTCCTCAAAGGCCGGCCCTCGGTCGATGGACTCGGCACGGCCGAGAAGCTGGCCGAGGCGATCAGGGGCCGGGAGTACGATCTCGTCCTGTTCGGCAAACAGGCGATCGATGATGACAACCTGCAGGTGCCGGCGATGGTTGCCGAGCTGCTGGATCTTCCCTGCGCGACGGTCGTCACCGAACTGCAGGTCGACGGCGGGACGGTAACGGCGACGCGCGAGATCGAGGGCGGTCACGAGGTCGTCGAGTTCGAGCTGCCCGGGCTTATCGCCGCTCAGAAAGGTCTGAACGAGCCGCGGTACCCGAGTCTCAAGGGGATCATGCAGGCGAAGAAGAAGCCGCTCGAGGAAGTGGATGTCGGAGACGCCGAGTCGCGGCTCGAGATCATCGAGGTCATGTACCCACCGGTGCGCTCGGCGGGCCAGATCGTCGGTGAGGGCGCCGACGCCGTGCCCGAGCTGGTGCGCAAACTCCGGGACGAAGCCAAGGTTATCTGAAAACGATGAGCGTTCTTGCATTTGCAGAGCAGAGAGGTGGAGTACTCCGGGGTACCGCGCTCGAGACACTGACCGCGGGGCGCGGGCTGGCGGATGCGCTGGGAGTAGAGTTGATCGCGGTCCTGCTCGGGCCGCCCGGGCTGGCAGCCGAGACGGGCAAGCTGGGGAGCTACGGCGCCGACCGCGTGCTGACCGGCTTCTCCGACGCTTTCGCCGAGTACTCGCCGTCAGGGTACACCGAGCTGGTGGCAAAGGCGGCCGAGGAGAACGGGGCGAAGGCGGTCCTGTTCGCGGCCAGCGCCCAGGGCAAGGACCTGGCGCCGCGGGTGGCAGCGCGCCTCAAGGCGGGGCTGGCGAGCGATGTGACGGAAGTCGGGGTGGCGGACGGCCGCGTGGTCGCCGTGCGGCCCGCCTATGCCGGGAAGGTGTTCATGCGCGTCGGCTTCACCGGCGAGCCCGCCATGATGAGCGTCCGACCGCGGGCCTACAAGGCGGCGGAAGCGCCTCGCCAGGCACGGGTCGATGAGCTGGCCGTAGGGGGTGAAGCGGTGGGTCGCGCCACGGTGAGGGCGGCGGAGGAGGAGCAGAAGGAACGACCCGACGTCGCCGAGGCCGAGATCGTGGTCGCCGGTGGTCGCGGGATCGGTGCGCCCGAGAACTGGAGATTACTCGAGGAGCTGGCCGACGCCCTAGGCGCGGGCGCGGGGCTCGGTGCCAGTCGCGCGGTCGTCGACGCGGGCTGGCGGCCGCACGGCGAGCAGGTGGGCCAGACGGGCAAGGTCGTAGCGCCGCCGCTCTACTTCGCCTTCGGGATTAGCGGAGCGATCCAGCACCTGGCGGGCATGCAGACCGCCGGTTGCATCGTCGCGGTGAACAAGGACGCCGAGGCGCCGATCTTCAAGATCGCCGACTACGGGATAGTGGGTGACGCGCTCGAGGTCCTGCCGCGCCTGACAGAGGCGATCAAGAAGCTCCGCTCCGAGTCCTGATCTTCCTATATCCTACTCGTACTCCTACTCGTACTCCTACTCGACTCACGCTGAGAGCGAGTAGAAGTACGAGTAGGAACGGTAGCGATCACTTCTCGCGGAGCACGATGGCATCCACCTCGGTGCCGGGTGGCAGATTGCTGTCCGCCGGGATCCTTATCAGCGCGTCGGCCTCCGACATCGAGGTGAGGATGCCGGAGCCCTGCGGACCGGTCAGCCGCGCCAGCCAAGCGTTGCCTTCCCGTTCCAACGTTGCCCGATAGAAATGAGTGAGGCGGCCCGTCGTCGTCACCGGCTCCGCCAGCCGCACGCGCCGCCAGGGCCGGTCGTACTGTAAGAGCCCCGTCATCTTTCTCAGCGCCGGCCGCAACAGCACCTCGAACGTGACCATCGCGGAGACCGGGTTGCCCGGTAGAGCGAAGACCGGCATCGCGCCCAGCATGCCGAAGGTGAAGGGGCTGCCCGGTCGCATCTGCACGCGATAGAAGAGGAACTCCAGACCCAGATCGTCGAGCACTTCCTTCACGTAGTCGTGATCGCCGACCGCGAGCCCGGCGGAAGTGATCAACACGTCGTTGCCGATCGCCGATTCGAGACGCGTGCGCAGGCTTTCGGGGTCGTCGCGCGCGATACCCAGCATGACCGGCTCGCCGCCGGCCTCCTGCACCTGGGCGGCCAGGGCATAGGAGTTCGAGTTCATTATGCGACGGCCGGCGTGTACCTCGTCCAGTTCGTCGAAGTCGGCCAGCTCGTTGCCGGTCGCCAGGATCCCGACCTTGGGCTGGCGGTACACCGGGACCGACGGCTGCCCCAGCATCGCCAGCACGCCGATCTCCGCCGGCCGCAGCAGGGTGCCGGCGGTCAGCGGGCGCGCGCCGACCTTCAGGTCCTCCCCGCGGCGGCGGATGTTGCGGCCCGCATCGCTCCCGTCGATGACC
>JBDHKT010000444.1:0-2628 GCA_039586255.1 Gemmatimonadota bacterium
CGCCGTCCTGCGTCACGTGCACACGCCCGTCGTCGGTGCCGACCCAGACGACGCCCTGCTGAACCGGGCTGGGCGCGATCGTCATGATCGTCGTGAAGTTCTCGGCGCCGGTGACATCGAACGTCAGGCCACCGCTCTCCCTCTGCTTCTGCCACTCGGGATTGTTCGTCGTCAGGTCGGAGCTGATGATCTCCCACGTGTCCCCGCGATCCGCTGCCCTGTGGACGAACTGGCTGCCGTAGTAGACGGTGTTCGGGTCGAACGGATCGATGGCGATGGCCGCGTTCCAGTTGAAGCGCAACTCGATGCCGTCCGGGTGCGCCGGCCGGATGTCCTTCGACTCGCCGTTGCGCAGGTTCCAGCGCCTGACGTTTCCACCCTGGCTCATCGCGTAGCCGACCTTCGTGTCGTTCGGCACCGCCAACGTGGCGAACCCATCGCCGCCGCCTACCCGCGTCCAGTGGTGGTTGCGAATCCCGCCGCCCTCCCACATGTAGCCGGGCCCGCGCCACGATCCGTTGTCCTGGAGTCCGCCCAGTACGTTGTACGGCGTCTCCATGTCGACGTTGATGTGGTAGAACTGGGCCAGCGGCATGTTGGTGACGAACCGCCAGGTCTGACCGTGGTCGCGGCTGAAGTACAAGCCACCGTCGTTACCGTCGATGATATGCCGCGGATCGTTCGGGTCGATCCACATGGCGTGATGGTCGGAGTGGACGCCGCCACGGATCAGCACCTGGAAGCTTCTGCCTCCATCCGTCGACACACTCACCCGTGAGTAAAGGCTGTAGATGCGGTTCGGGTCCTGGGGATCGACCCGCAGATCGTAGTAGTAGAAGGGCCGGTTACCGACCGAGCCCTCGGAGTCGAGCTTCCTCCAGGTGTGACCGCCATCCTCCGACTTATAGAGCGCGTTCTCGTCCGCCTCGGTCAACGCGTAGACGATGTTCGGATCGGACGGCGCGATAGCCAGACCGATCCGGCCCAACTCACCGGAGGGGAGCCCGTCGGCTTCTGTGAGCCTTTTCCAGTTGCGGCCGCCGTCCACCGTCAGGTAGAGACCCGAGCCCGGACCGCCCGAGCGGAAGAACCACGGCCAGCGCTGATAGTCCCACATCGCGACGATGAGCTTGTTCGGGTTCGTCGGATCCATCTCCATGTCGCCGACGCCCGTGTTCTCGTTCACGTAGAGGATCTTCTGCCATGTGGCACCCCCATCCTCGGTCTTGAACACGCCGCGCTCCGGGTTCGGCTTCCACATCGAGCCCATAGCACCCATGTAGGCGACATCGGGATTGCTCGGATGCAGCGCGATACGGTGGATGCGCTCGGTGTTCTCCAGACCCAGGTGCGTCCAGGTGCGACCGGCGTCCATCGACTTGAAGACGCCGTAGCCCGTGCCCGAGACGCTGTTCCGCGGGTTACCCTCGCCGGTACCCACCCAGACGATGTCCGGGCTGGCCTGGAACACCCGAACGGCGCCGATGGCGTGGACCGGTTGGTCGTCGAAGATCGGCTCGAAGGTCATCCCTCCGTTCACCGACTTCCAGACGCCGCCTGTGGCGGTGCCCGCGTAGATGATGTTGGGGTTCGAGACGACTGCGTCGACACTGGCGATCCGGCCGCTCATCCCGGCGGGCCCGATCGAGCGGGCGCTCATACCAGCGAACAGTTCGGGATCGACCTGTGCGTGAAGCGGCGCGGCCAGGCCGGCGATCAAAACAGCGGCCACGCCTCCGGAGATCATGCGACGGAGCATAGTGTCCCTCCAGCGTTGGGGATCAAGGGCTGGTGGTTGGGCAGATTGACAAACTAGGAGGTGGCGGGTGACTCGGAAAGACGCCTGGCTTTCTCCATGAGCGGGCCGAATCGCTCGTCAGACCGCAGCTTCGCCAGGAAAGGATCTCGTTCGCTCAGATAGCGCACGTTCCAGATGCCGTAGTCGATCGCGTGATCGAGCCAGTGGATCGCGCGCTCGTTCTCGCCGATCTGGGCATATCCACCGGCCAGCAACAGAGACCAGATGTCATCCCACCAGACTGCCTGCTCGAGTCGCTCCGTCACAGCGTCCAGTGCCTGCTCCTTTTCCCCGAGCCACCCATGCTTCAGCAGGCCCCCCAGCGCCGTCAGGATGTGCTGTGGACTATCGCTTCTCGTCTGATCGATGAGCCGGACGGCCTCTCCCACGTTCCCCTTAGCGGCGTGGAGATACGCTAGAAAGATTCGATACGGCGACTTCACTTCCTCCAACTGGCGTTGCCAATCCCGCCAAACCTCCAGGGCTGCGCTAAAGCCCCCGTTGAACCAGTGGAGCCATCCCAAGGCTCCCTTGTTCATCGGCATCAGCGGATCGATCTCTGCGACCCTCTCGAGGAAACGGCATGCCGCGTCGAGGTCCCACCCTCCCGCTGCGCGCATGTAGCCGAGCAGCAAGTGTGCATTGGCGTTGTTCGGGTCGAGCCGCAGTGCGCTCGAGAAGTGCCGATGCGAACCTCGGGAGTCGCCGCTTGCGAAGGAAACGAAGCCCTGAAGGGCATGGGCCGGGGCGGAACTCGGATTGATCGCGAGTGCTCGATCGGCGCATGCCCGGGCCTGCTCCAGCAGTTCCGCGTAGGTCTCTGGAGGCTT
>JBDHKT010000445.1:0-3963 GCA_039586255.1 Gemmatimonadota bacterium
AAAACCGCCTCGAGCAGCTCGGCGCTGACCGGTGCATGGACCGGCGAGCCCCTGCGTGCGTACTCCTCCAGCCCCACTTCGCGCTCCACGGCGATGATGGCACCGATTCGCTTTCTTGCCAGGACCTCGGCGGCTTGGACGACTACCTGAATAATCTCCGAGCTGGCCTGCGGCCGCGAGAAGTAGCGCCAAAAGCGGCTCTGGCCGAGCCGGGTCAGCGCACTACGCAGCTCGGGCTGGAAGATGACGATCGCGGCGAGCGGACCATAGATGAACACGGCCTGCAACAGGTAGCGGATCAGCTCGAGCTGCAGGATCTCGGCCAGCGCATAGACCGCGAAGAGCACGATGAGGCCGAGCAGCATCTGGATAGCCCGGGTACCAGCCCAGAGCAGCAGCAGGCGGTAGAAGAGGAAGGCTACCACCAAGATCTGCACCAGATCCCAGAAGCCCGGCTTCAGGAAGCTGATTCGCTCAATCAGACTCTGCACCGCTCGAACCTCTCAGTATCGCCTCCGCCATGTCCAGGGCTCGGCGTGCCTCGATGATGTCGTGGACACGAAATATCCGCGCGCCGCGGAGCAACCCGACCACGCAGGCCGCTATCGTCGCCTCGAGTCGCTCACCGGCCTCCAACCCCAACGTCTTGCCGATAAACGACTTCCGGGACGGCCCGATCAAGACCGGGTAGCCAAGTTCTCCGACACGGCCGAGCTCATTGATGATCGCGAGGTTATGGTCGGCCGTTTTTCCGAACCCGATCCCAGGGTCGACCACCAGCTGCTCGCGCCGGCACCCCGCGCTGAGCGCCCGCTCGGTCGACTCGCTCAATTCTCCCACGATCTCGCCCATGAGATCGTCGTAGTGAATGTCTCGCTGCATCGTCCGCGGTTTGCCGCGGATATGCATCAGCACCAAGCCAGCGCCCGACGCCGCTGCCAGCTCCGCCAACTCGGCGTCGAAGCGGAGGCCCGAGATATCGTTGATGATCTCAGCGCCTGCATCCAGGGCTGCCCGGGCCACGCCCGACTTCGTCGTGTCGATCGAGACGGGCAGGCCGAGTCGCGCGACCGCTGCCTCGATGGCCGGCAGCACCCGGCGGAGCTCTTCCTGCTCGCTCACCGGACCCGAGCCCGGCCGCGTCGACTCGCCGCCGACATCAACTATGTCCGCCCCTTCGGCCTGCATCTCCTCCAGCCGTCTCAATGCCTCGTCGTGGCCGAAGAAGCGCCCGCCGTCGGAGAAGGAATCCGGTGTGACGTTCAGCACACCCATCACCACCGGTTTCTCGAGATCGAAGGCCCGGCGCGTCGTGCGCCAGCCGGCGGCGAACCCGAGATCCGCCGTCCGCTTCTCGCTCATCGCTAGGACCCGGGTTTCGTCGTCCGACCTCGAGGGCTCTCGAGCGACGCGGCGGCCTCCAGCTCCTCGGCGGGGGAACCGTGCCCGGTCGCGTCCAGCGTCTCGCGCTCGAGCAGGGCGTTGGCCAGCACGTGCAGTTTGTCGAGGTTCTCGTTCATGACCCGAGTGGCTTCCTGGTACGCGCTGTCCAGCAGCTTGCGGACCTCCTGATCAACCAGTTGAGCCAACTGTTCGCTTACATCGCGTCGTTCCATGATCTCGCGACCGAGGAATATCTCGTCTCCGCGGTCGCCGATGTTCATGGGACCGACGGCTTCCGACATCCCCCATTCGGCGATCATGCGCCTGGCGAGCGCGGTGGCACGCTCGATGTCGTTGCCGGCGCCGGTCGTGATCTTTTCGGGTCCGAAAACCAGCTCTTCCGCCACCCGGCCACCGAAGGCGTACACCAGCTGCGCCACCAGGTACTGCTTCGAGTAATTGTGCCTGTCATCCTCGGGCATCGAGAAAGTCAGGCCGAGCGCCCGGCCCCGAGGTACGATGGTCACCTTGTGGAGCGGGTCACATTCAGGTGTGTTGTGTGCGGCAACGGCGTGACCTGCCTCGTGATAGGCGGTGAGCCGGCGCTCCTCTTCGCTGATCACCATGCTGCGCCGCTCGGCGCCCAGCAGCACCCGATCCTTCGCCTCCTCCAGGTCATCCATTTCAACCCGGTCCTTCTCGAGGCGCGCCGCGAGCAATGCACCTTCGTTCACCATGTTGGCAAGGTCGGCGCCGCTCATCCCCGGCGTCGCTTTGGCGAGCTTGGTCAGATCGACATCGTCGGCCAGCGGGATCTTGCGCGTGTGCACCCTCAGGATCCCCTCGCGCCCCTTGACGTCCGGAGCATCCACCACAATCTGGCGGTCAAAGCGACCCGGTCTCAGCAATGCCGGGTCGAGCACATCGGGACGGTTCGTCGCCGCTATGAGAATCACGCCTTCGTTGGACTCGAACCCGTCCATCTCCACGAGCAACTGATTCAACGTCTGCTCGCGCTCATCGTGGCCGCCACCGAGACCGGCGCCGCGGTGCCGACCGACGGCATCGAGCTCGTCGATGAAGATGATGCACGGCGCGTGTACCTTACCCTGCTCGAACAGGTCGCGTACCCGCGATGCACCTACACCGACGAACATCTCTACGAAATCAGAGCCCGACATGCTGAAGAAGGGCCGCGACGCCTCGCCGGCCACCGCCTTGGCGAGCAACGTCTTACCCGTACCCGGTGGCCCGACCAACAAGGCACCCTTCGGAAGCCGGCCGCCCAGGCGCGTGAACTTCGATGGGTCCTTGAGGAATCCGATGGTCTCCTGGAGCTCCTCCTTCGCCTCTACACAGCCGGCAACATCAGCGAAGGTGAGCTTGGGGGTGTCACCGCTCAGCAACTTCGCTTTCGATTTGCCGAACGAGAACGCGCGGTTACCGCTCGCCTGCATCTGGCGCAGCCAGAACAACATCAGGCCGATGAGAAAGATCCAGGGCAGCGCACCGATAAGCACGCTCCACCAATTGAGCCGGGCTTCCTCCGCATCGATGGTCACTCCGGACGCCTCGAGTCGCTTCAGCAAATCCTCGCTGTGCCAGACAGGGAGCTTGGTCCAGAAGTCCCTTCCTGTATCGGACGACGTACCGACGACGGGGGCCCTCAGCTCGCCCTCGATCTCCTTGCCATCGATGACGACGACCTTAAGGACATTGCCCTGCTCCAGCTCGCGCATGAAGTCGGTGTAGGTCAGCTCCTGCACGTTGCGGCGGCCCGAGCCCACCATCTGTATGATGATCAGCGGAACCATGATGATCAGCGCCCAGAAGGCCATGCTTCTGGACAGCCGGGCCCAACGTGGCCCTGGTTCACCCTGCTTCGGTTCCATTTCCGGCATATCTAAAGACCTCTCTCAGCCCCGGGGGCGATGGCCGCGATGAACGGCAGGTGGCGGTACCGCTCCCCAAGGTCCAATCCGTAACCCACGAGCCAATCAGGCGGCGCTTCGAAACCGACCCAGCGGGGCTCGTATCGCAAGTCGGTGGCCAGCCGCTTGTGGAGGAAAGTGCAGATCTCGAGCGAGCGAGGCGCACGCCGGCCCAGCTCGTCGCAGATTCGGTTCAGCGTCTTCCCGCTGTCTACGATATCCTCCACCAGCATTACGTGCCGACCCTCGATCGGCGTCTCCATATCATATAATAGTCGAACTTGCCTGCTGGGGTCCGTCCCCTCGCCGTACAGGGCGGCCACCAGGAAATCGACCGTGAGTGAGGGCCGACTTATCGCGCGGGCCAGGTCGCTCAGGAACACGAACGCGCCCTTCAGCAGCCCGATCATCAACAGCTCTTCATCGGGCGGGTAGAACGCATCGATCTCGCGCCCCAGGTCATCGACCCGCGCTGTGATCTCCGCTTCCGTGAACACAACTCGCGTCAGCCCTGGATAGAGCGTCGCGACCCCGCTCATTCCATCCGCCTGAACCAGACTGAGAACACCTCCCTCCCCTCCGCCGCCACCGCACGGACGCTCCGAACGAGACCGACGACCCAGAGCACGCCCGTGTAATCAACGAGCAC
>JBDHKT010000446.1:0-3102 GCA_039586255.1 Gemmatimonadota bacterium
CTTACTGGAAGACCCTGACACCATCACGGTTGAGGAGTTTTTCACGGCGCTGATCGAGAGCGACACGGGCCATGAGCTCTTGATGTCGAAGGGTATGAGCGAGAAGGACATCGATGCAGTAATGGTCGCTCTCGGCGGGACGCGCCTCTCCGGCTCCGACTGGCGAGACTCGCCGGAACGCCAGTCCGTGATCGAGAGTCTGAGCACGTTCGGGCGCATGCTGACGGTGAGCGAGCTTCCGTCGCGCGGCATAGTGGAGATGGAAAAGCCTCTGCGCTCGCTGATCCGCGTGTTGAGCAAGATGCGGCGCCGGAACGCGATGGTGATCGGCCACGCCGGGACGGGCAAATCGGCGTTGATCCACGAGTTCTCGCGGCGGCTGGTGCGCGGAGACGCGTCGATCCGCGTTTTTGCGGGCGGGGGCCGGCGTTGTCGGAGAGTACGACAAGCGAATCAAGAAGCTGCTGGGGCTGTTGCAGGAGCATCCAAAGGTCGTGCTGTTCGTCGACGAGATCCACTCGCTGCTTCAGAGCAGCATGCACGAGCGGGGCCCGTTCACGGAGGCGAACGAGACCTTCAAGGCTGCGCTGGCACGTGGCGACTTCGCCTGCATCGGGTGCACGACAACGTCGGAGTACCGCTTCTTCATCGAGCGCGACACGGCGCTGGCCCGGCGCTTCAGCATGATCAAGATCGAGCCGCCTTCGGCGGAAACGACGGTCGGCATCTTGCACGCCCGGCGTCCCCCGATGCTCGAGTACTACAGCCCACTGCGTATACCGGATGAGATGCTCGAGCGAACGGTCGAGTTGACAGAGGAGTACATCCACGGCCGCTTCCAGCCGGACAAGTCGATCCAGCTTCTCGACGAGGCGTGCGCCTACTGCGTGACAGCGGAGCCGCCGGCCGAGGAGGTAGGAGAGGAAGCGCTGTGGAGCGCGTTGGAGGATATCATCGGCCACAGCGTCGTACGGTCCGAGAAGATCAACGCGGGGGAGCTGTTCGAAAAGCTGCGCGCCAAGATCATCGGCCAGGACGAGACGCTTCGCAGCATCACCGGGGCCTTTGTCGCCGGGCTGGGCGCCTGGGTCAAGAAGACGCGCCCGCGCGGCGTGTTCTTCTTCGCGGGTCCGACCGGGGTGGGTAAGACCGAGACGGCCGTATTGCTCAGCAAGATCCTCGGTGGCGGCAGAGAGTCGATGGTAAGAGTCGACTGCAACACGCTGCAGGGAGTACACGATCCGGGCCCGGCTCTGCACATCCTTCTCGGCGTACCACCCGGGTACGTCGGTTACGTGCGCGGTGAGGGCGGTCTGCTCTCGAGGATCCGTGACAAGCCCGAGTCGATTGTGCTTTTCGACGAGATCGAGAAAGCGCACCCGGGAGTGAGCAAGGTATTACTGCAGATCATAGACAAAGGCAACGTCGAGGATAACGACGGCAACTTCCTCGATTTCCGCCGCGCGTTCATCATCTTCACGACGAACGCCGGCTGCGTCTACGATAGCCACCAGGTCGGGTTCGACCGCTCGGGCGCGCCGGCGACCACGTCCCCACGGGTCGACACGGAGGCGCTGAAAGCCGAGCTACGGGGGCTGGGCCTCGGCGAGGAGTTCCTCGGCCGGATCCTCCATTGGTTCAGTTTCCAGGGCCTGGACGTGGATTCGGTGGAGAAGATCATCGAGATGCAGTTGGACAGACTGCGCCGGAAAGCGCAAGAGATGGCATACGAGTTGGCCTGGGATACGGATATCGTCGGCTACCTCAGCTCGCAGTGGCAGCCACGCTTCGGCGTCCGGCACCTGACCACGATCTTGCGCAACCGCATCGAGGAACAGCTCAGCGTGGCCGACGCGCAGGGCGAGCTGAAGGGCGTAAAGAAGATTTACCTGGAAGTCCTGGACACAATAGACGAAGAAGAGGCCCGCCGCTTTGCCGGAGTGGCTGAGCGGGAGCTGCAGGGAGATACGCTGATCATCAACCTAGCCTGATAAGAGAGGGTACGAAGATGGCTCTGACGCTCGCTCAGCTGGAGAAGTTGGTCGAAGGCGAAGACATGCGCTACTTCCGCGACCCGACTCGCGATGCGCTGATGTTGGGGGCGAAGGGCATATCGGGGCGGTACCAGTTCCTGATCTTGCTCGAGCTGGAAGGCCAATTCATGCAGTTCCGGACGATCAGTTATCAGACCTGTACGGCCGACCATAAGCACCTGAAGGCCGTGCTCCAGGTCCTCGGTGCACTCAACTACCGGCTTCGCCTGGCGAAGTTCGGCTGGGATGAGTCGGACGGCGAGATCGTGGTCTACGCCGACCACTGGGTCATGGACGGCAAGGTCACGCAGGAGCAGTTCTCGCGCATCCTTCACAACTACCTCCCGGCCGTCGATCTGAGCCACCATCGCATTGCCAAGACGATGGAGACGGGGGTAGACCCCGGCGAACTGGATCCGGCACAGATCCTCGAGATGATACTCGCGCAGGTCGGGGGCGGAGACGATGACGAGGAGAAAGACGACGAGAAGAAGAAGAAAAAGAAGCCCAAGACGAAGGTGATCTCATAGGATTCGTAACCGGTGCCGTGGAGCGCCTGTAGCCCACGGCACCGCTTCTCAATCCCCGAAAGTCAGGCGTATCCGCTTCGCATCCTCATCGACCGACAGCTCGATGTTCAGCCCGTAGGCGATGGCCGAGGCCTTTATCATGGTCGCCTCCCTGTCGTGGAGTACGCCATCGGCCGCCGCGATGTCAACCAGGTCCTGTATGATGCACTTCAGCTGGTCCCTGCTGTCCTCGAGCAATTGTGCGACGTTGAGAGTGGATTGCAGGTAGAGGGCGTAGCGGTTCTCGTCCGAGCCGAGCTCACTCCAGATCTCTACGAACTGGTCGACCGACATATGGGGCATCCATTCCTTGAACTTCACGAGGAAGGTCCGTTCCTCCTCGGGGGCGAGCTTATGGTCAGCCAGGTATGCGATCCCCAGGTACATGTTGACCAGGTCGTGGGCATAGCTCCATTCACCTTCCATCGTTCCCCCTATCAAGGACAGCCCGGCAACCCGCTACGCGTCGGAATTGCGGATGAGCTGCACGTAGAACCTGA
>JBDHKT010000447.1:0-2624 GCA_039586255.1 Gemmatimonadota bacterium
TTCCGTCCTTGATCGATGAGATACCCATCCTCGCCTGTGTCGCCAGCAGGGCGGCCGGAACGACGGTCATCCGCGGCGCGCAGGAGCTAAGGGTGAAGGAAAGCGATCGCATCGCCGCTCTGCACGCTAACCTGGTGGCCCTCGGCATCTCGAGTCGGGAACTTCCGGACGGTCTGGAGATCGAGGGCGGCGGTCGGGCGCTGAGCGGGGTTGTCGAGACCCGGGGCGACCATCGAATCGCCATGGCGTTCGGCGTGCTGGGCGCCGTGCCGGGCAACACCATCGCGGTGGACGACACGTCCTGCGCACAGGTCTCCTACCCCGGTTTCTGGGACGAGCTGACGCGTATCGCCCTTCCAGAGGCCCAGCCGTGATAGTCGCTATCGACGGGCCTGCCGGCTCCGGGAAGACCACGACGGCCCGGGAGGTGGCGTCTCGCCTGGGCTTTCTTCATCTCGACTCCGGCGCACTCTATCGGGCCTTTGCCCTGGCCGCATGCGAGCGCGGATGGGTGGGCCCGACCGGCGACGTTCCCCGGGAGCGGATCGCCGAGTTGGCAGCGGCCACCGTCGACGGCGAGGTCGTCCATGGTACCATCGTGGCGGTACTCGCCGGGCGCCGCCTCGCTGAAGAGATTCGGACGCCCGAGGTCACGGCGTGCGCCTCGAAGGTCTCCGCCCATCGCGAGATCCGGGACCAGGTGAACGCCGTGTTGCGTCATCTGGCGGCGCTGCACCCGACAGGCATCGTGTGCGAGGGGCGCGACATGGGCACCGTCGTGTTCCCCGAGGCCGAGCTCAAGGTATATATGGACGCACAGCCGGAGGAGCGGGCTCGACGGCACCTGCTCCAGCGGGGCGAGGATGTGTCGCCCGAGAGCGTGAGCGACGAATCGGCTCGCCTCGTGGCCCGCGACACCCACGACTCGCAGCGCGAGGCGTCGCCGCTCAGACAGGCCGAGGACGCCATGGTCGTAGACACCACGAGCCTCAGCTTCGAGAAGCAGGTAACGCAGATCGTGGGGGCCGCACGACGGTTCCTGGGCTCAGGATAGCGCTTGACACGGCCCGAAACGGTAGGGTACATTCTACGGTCGTTTCCCGGGCGCAGCTTTAGTCCCTGTGGCGGAAGAGGTTAGTGAGCGGGTCCGGTACGCCGCCGGGATTCACAGCCAGCGCCCGTCATGTATTTGGGACCTTTAACCGATGTGGGTACGCCGGCACCGGACACCGGCGAGGACGTCAAACCTGATGCTAAACGAAAACAAAGAGACTGTCACACCGAGCGCCGCGGAGTCCGACATTCCCAGCCCTGAGCAGAGCGAGGTCACGCCGGAAGCTAGCGCTGCCGAGCCCGCGACTCCCGCACCGCCGCCCGAACCGAAGCCCCCCGAGCATGAGCTGACAGAGGAAGAAGTCGAGCAGAAGGCCCGGGAACTGGGTGTCCGCCCCGATCTCTTCGACGAGGGGGAGTACTCGGTCGAAGAGTACGAGCAGATGCTTTCGATGTACGAGGATACCCTCAAGAACATCGAAGAGGGCGAGATCGTCAAAGCGAAGATCCTCCGGGTAACGGAGAACGCGGCGATCCTCGACCTCGGCTTCAAATCTGAGGGTTCCGTTCCGCTCGACGAGTTCCGCTCACCGGAGGAAGCACAGCCGGGAGCGGAGGTCGACGTCTTCCTCGAGCGCCTGGAGGATCAAGAGGGCGTAGTCGTCCTTTCAAAGAAGAAGGCGGATTTCCTCCGGGTCTGGGAGCAGATCAAGGAATCCTATGACGCCGACCAGCCGATCCGCGGCACGATCAAGAAGAAGGTCAAAGGTGGTGTGACCGTTGACATCATGGGCGTGGACGCCTTCCTGCCTGGATCGCAGGTGGCGCTGCGGCGCGTGCCGAACGTCGACGAGTTGCTCGGCCAGGAGTTCGATTTCAGGATCCTCAAGCTGAACAAGCGACGCCGTAACATCGTTGTCTCGCGTCGCGTGATCCTCGAGCACGAGCGTGGTGAGAAGCGCGAGGAGCTGAAGCGCGAGCTCGAGCAGGGCCAGGTTCGCACGGGTGTGGTGAAGAACATCACGGACTTCGGCGCCTTCATCGATCTCGGCGGCATGGACGGCCTGCTGCATATCACCGACATGTCGTGGGGTCGAGTTGGCCGCCCCAGCGAGATCTGCAACATCGGGGATGAGATTGAGGTCAAGATTCTCGACATCGATTGGGAGCGCGAACGGATCTCTCTCGGCCTCAAGCAGCTGGAGCCGTATCCGTGGAAAGATGTCGAGGCGAAGTATCCGGTCGGCTCACGGGTGCGCGGCAAGGTCGTGTCGATCACGAACTACGGCGCGTTCGTCGAGCTGGAGCGTGGAGTCGAGGGACTCGTCCATATCTCCGAGATGAGCTGGACCCGTAACGTGCGGCACCCATCGCAGCTCGTTTCCATCGACGACGAGATCGAGGCGGTCGTCCTGCGCGTCGATCCGGAAGACGAGAAGATCTCACTCGGCATGAAGCAGGCCGAGGAGGATCCCTGGCTCGCCTTGCCTGAGAAATACCCGCCGGGGACACGTATCCGCGGCAAGGTCCGCAACCTGACCAGCTTCGGCGCCTTCGTGGAAGTAGAGCCG
>JBDHKT010000448.1:0-2623 GCA_039586255.1 Gemmatimonadota bacterium
AGAGCTGATCGTGATCTGGGGCGCCAACCCGGCCACCGACTCGCCGCCGCTGGCCCACGAGCAGATCAAGCGGGCCGTACAGCGTGGCGCCGAAGTGGTCTGCATCGACCCGCTACGCAACCACACGGCCCGCGAAGTCGACGCCGAGTGGGTCCCCATCCGCCCCGGCACCGACGGCGCGTTAGCGCTCGGCATGATCAACCTCTTGATCGAGGAAGAGCTATACGACGAGGAGTTCGTCAAGTACTGGACCACAGGCTTCGATGAGCTAGCCCAGTACGTGCAGCACTATCGACCGGAGGCGGTGGAGGAGATCACCGGAGTACCGGCGGCGACAGTCGTCGAACTGGCTCGCCGCATCGCCCGCGCCCGCGGCGCCTGTCCCATCATGTACACGGGGCTCGAGTACTCCGACAGCGGCGTCCAGGCGATCCGCGCGGTCTTCACGCTCTGGGCCCTGGCCGGCCAACTCGATGTGCCCGGCGGCCTCGCCATTCGCATGCAGGAGAACCAGTTCCCGATCAACCGCGCCGGGCTGATCCCGAACCCGAACCCGAAGAAGGCTCTGGGCCGCGATCGTTTTCCCGTCTACAGCTTGTACCGGGGCGAGTCACACGCGATCGCGCTTCCCGACTCGGTGCTGAAAGGCGAACCGTACGAGATCCGCGGACTCATCGTCCTGGGCGGCTCCATCGTCACCGCCTGGCCGGAGCCGCAGGTCTGGCGCGACACACTCGGCGCCCTCGACTTCCTCGTCACCATCAACCGCCACCATACTGCCGACTCCGCCTACGCCGACATCGTTCTGCCGGCCACCACCATGTACGAGATCACTTCGTACATGACCTACGGCCCGATCTTCAAGATCCGCGAGAAGCTGACCGAGCCGGTAGGCGAGGCGCGGAACGATTACCTCATCCTTACAGAGCTAGCGGACCGGTTGGGGTACGGCGATTCCTATCCGCGCAGCGAGGAAGATATGCTGCGCCATGTGCTCGAGGGCTCGGGCTTCACGTTGGAGGATGTGCGCGAGGCAGGCGGCGAGGTGCAGATCCCCACCGCGATGATGGGTTACAAGAAGTGGGAGAAGGGGATGTTGCGCGAGGACGGCGAGCCCGGCTTCGCCACGCCATCGGGCAAGTTCGAGATCGCCTCCAGCATTCTCGAGGAGCACGGCTACGACGCGCTCCCCGTCTACACCGAGCCCGGCGAAGGGCCGTTGGCGCAGCCGGCGCTGGCGGAGAGTCACCCTCTCGTCTTCAACTCGGGTGCGCGTATCTTCGCCGACTTCCGAACACAGCATCACGGAGTTCCGGGCCTGAGCCGCAAGGCGCCGGTCCCGCAAGTGACTACGAACACACGAGATGCGGCGGTGCGCGGCATCGAGAGCGGCGACTGGGTCTGGGTGGCGACCCAGCGCGGCCGGGTGCGCTTCCAGGCGCGGGTCACCGACGACATCGTCGAGGGCGCCATCGACGCCAACATGGGAGGCGGCGGCCCACTGGGCTCGAAGGAATGGCAGGAGTGCAACGTCAACGACCTCACGGACCTCAGCCGCTACGACCCGATCTCGGGCTTCCCCGTTTACAAGGCGCTGCTCTGCGAAATGGTCAAGGCGGAGGGCTCGAACGGCTCCGGGCGTGTCGCCGAAGACGAGAGCGAGGCGGTGGTCGAGATCGCTAGGCCGCGTAAGCCGCGGAGACTGATCTACCTGGATCACAATGCCACGACGCCGGTGGACCCCGAGGTAGTCGAAACGATCCTACCGTTCTTGGAAGAAGAGTACGGCAACCCGTCCAGCATCCACAGCCGCGGGGTCGAGGCGCGCGATGCGGTGGAGGCGGCGCGCAGAAAGGTGGCCCAGGCTCTGAACTGCACGGCGCGCCGCCTCGTGTTCACGGGCGGCGGCTCCGAGTCGGACAACCTGGCGATCAAGGGAGTGGCGTTCGCGAAGCGCGACGCGGGGAACCACATCATCGCGTCGACGGTCGAGCATCCGGCTGTGCTCCAGACCTGCGAGTCGCTTAAGGAGTTCGGGTTCGAGATCACTTACCTGGACGTCGACTCCGACGGAATAGTGCACCCCCAGGCACTCGCCGGCGCCATCACCCCACAGACGATCCTCGTCAGCTTGATGATGGCGAACAGCGAGGTGGGCACGATCAATCCGATCGCCGAGCTGGCTCATGTCGCTCGCGAGCACGGCGCTCTGTTTCACACCGATGCGGTGCAGGGTCTCGGCAAGTTACCCATCGATGTCGAGGAGCTGGGCGTCGACCTGCTCTCTGTCTCCAGCCACAAAATCCACGGGCCCAAAGGGGTGGGCGCCCTCTACGTGCGTCAGGGCGTCGAGCTGTCGCCGGTCATCCACGGCGGCGGTCAGGAACGGACGCTGCGCGCCGGTACCGAGAACGTCCCGGGCATTGTGGGCTTCGGTAAGGCTTGCGAGCTCGTCGTGCGCCGCTTGAACCACAGGGAGATGGAGCTGCTGCGAAAGCTGCGCGACAGACTGGAGGCGGGAATCAGGCAGATCGTCCCGGCGGCGAAGCTCAACGGACACGCGACGCAGCGGCTACCCAACACGCTCAACATGACGCTGCCCGAGATGCGCGGCGAGTCGCTC
>JBDHKT010000449.1:0-2620 GCA_039586255.1 Gemmatimonadota bacterium
TGGGTCGGCGGCTTCGTCTGCTCCACGACCTCCTGTGCGGGCTGCCTCGTGACCTTCCACGTCGTGCACGCCGCGAGCCAGGCCGCGAGGACGAACAGGATCAGGACCCGCCCTAGGGTCGAATCTCGCAACGTTTGCATGATGGGCCTCCCAGATGACTGCGTTGCCCGATTTGTGCTCGGCCGCGGTCTCTCGGATCAATGCTGAAGGGCCGCAGTCAAGTGGGAGTCAAGCGAGGGAGCTCCTCGCCTCTACTGGTAGAGGAGGTAGCGGGCGCGTATCTGCTCGAACGCGGCGAGTTGGTCGTTCCAGTCGCTCGTCACGTCGGTCAGTTGCGCGCCCGCTTCTATCTGCTCTCGCAGGCGCGTCGTACCGGCCAGCCGGTCGAAGTGTCCGACTTTCCATTCCCAACGCTCACCGGCCAGCCGCCTGGCCTCGATGAGCGCCGCCACGCCGGCCAGCGTCGGATCGTACACACCCCGATCGGTAGCGATGAATCGAACACCGTTTACGAGCTCGCCGTCGTACTTGCGATCGTGGGGCCCTAGCGGGGTGAAGGTGACGGCCTCGAAGCGTACTCCGGCCAGCTGATAGGAGTTCAGGCGTTCGGCCAGCACAACACCGTCCAGCCACGGCGCGCCGACCTGCTGGAAGGCGAGCGGCGTGCCGCGTCCGACGGACAGGTTGGTACCCTCGAATAGACATGTACCCGGGTAGTGCGTAGCGCTCTCCAGCGATGGCATGTTCGGCGACGGGTTCACCCAGGGAAGACCGGTCTGGTCGAACCAGGCGTCCCGCTCCCAGCCGGCGGCTGGGACGACGTGCAGTTCGGCCCCGACCTCGAAGTGTTCGTTGAACATCCGGGCCAGCTCGCCCGCCGTCATGCCGTGACGCATGGGGACCGGGTAGAGGCCGACGAATGAAGAATGCTCGGGCTCCAGCACGTTGCCCTGGACCAGATCGCTGCCGATCGGATTAGGGCGATCGAGGACGACGAAGGGTATGCCGTTCTCGGCCGCAGCCTCCATGGCCAGCGCCATGGTCGACACGTAGGTGTAGTAGCGAGCGCCTATGTCCTGGATGTCGAAGAGAAGCACCTCGATATCCGATAGCATCTCCGGCGTCGGCTTGAGGGCCTCACCGTACAGCGAGCGCACCGGCAGGCCGGTGATCTCGTCTACTCCGCTCTCGACCCAGGCGGCCTGGTCGCCCGTACCGCCACTCACCGGTTCCGCGACGGTGCCACGGATCCCATGCTCCGGTGCGAACAGCGCCACGATCTCCACGCCCTGGCTACGCAAGAGATCGACCGCATGCGTCTGATTGCGCGTGAGGCCGGTGTGGTTCGTTATCAGGCCAACGCGCCGCCCGGCGACGAGATGGCTCGAGTCGGCCATCAGGACTTCATTTCCCGGGCGCACGCTGCGAGCCTCCATTCCAGGTCGCGTACATCCCGCCAGGACCAGCAAGGCGATCGAGGCCAGGCGCATTCGTTGTGTCGTCATGTGCAGTCCAGGTTGCACGGTTCTGCGTCGGGCAGTCTATTTGCCGCGAGGATCATACGGTAACGTTCCCCAAGAAGGGGACCACGTCAACGCCCGAGGCCGGCCCCGCACGACATGACAAAGTGGATCCCTGTTACTAGCTGCCTCGCCCTGTTGATGGCGATCGCGACCTGCGGTCCCAGGCCTGCTGCCGGTCCTTTGGGGCCCTCCGTCCCCGGCGCCGGTACCCCGCTGGACGCCGACGCCCGGAGTTGGGTCGACGAAACGCTGGCGTCGCTGACGCTGCGCGAGAAAGTCGGCCAGCTGATCATCGTCTGGACGCTGGGCAATTACGTTGCGACAAGCAGCCCCGAGTTCGAAGAGCTGACCGGTCTGGTCGTCGGCGATGGGCTCGGCGGTGTAGTGATCTCGGTGGGGACCCCACACGAATTCGTTGCGAAGCTGAACGCGTTGCAGCGGCTGGCGCCTGTGCCGCTGCTTGTCGCGTCCGACTTCGAGTACGGACCGGGGACGAGGCTGGGCGGCATCTACGCACTCCCTTATCTGCTCTCGCTGGGCGGCGGCACGATGTTCCCGCCGCTGATGGCGTTCGGCGCCATCGGCGACGAGCGGTACGCCTATGAGCTGGGCAGGATTACCGGCGCGGAGGCGCGAGCCGTGGGGGTGCACCTGAACTTCGGGCCCGTGCTGGACGTGAACAGCAACCCCGAGAACCCGATCATCAACACGCGCTCCTTCGGCGAGGACCCGGAGCTCGTGGCGCGACTGGGCGCCGCCTTCATTCGCGGCGCGCGCGCGGCGGGATTGATGACGACCGCCAAACACTACCCGGGCCACGGTGACACGCACGTCGATTCACACATCGATCTGCCGCAGACCGATGCGACCCGGGAGCGCCTCGACACGCTGGAACTCGTGCCATTCGAGCGGGCCGTCGAGGTCGGCGTCGATGCGATCATGACTGCACACATCGCTGCGCCGCGAATACTCGGCTCCGACGCGCCGCCGGCCACGCTGTCACCGTATTTCCTCGAGGGACTACTGAGAAGCGAGTTGGGCTTCGAGGGTTTGATCGTCACCGACGCCATCAGGATGGGCGCGATCGCCAGCCGATA
>JBDHKT010000020.1:0-10683 GCA_039586255.1 Gemmatimonadota bacterium
TAGCGATCTCGATCGCGACCACACCCTGGCAGCGGTCGTTCTCGACCAGCAGATCGATGACCTGGTACTCGTCGTAGAACTCGACGCTGTGCTTGATGCACTGCTGGTAGAGAGCCTGGAGGATCATGTGGCCTGTGCGATCGGCGGCGTAACAGGCGCGGCGCGACGGCTTCTCACCGAAGTTGATCGCGTGCCCGCCGAACCGGCGTTGCGCTATGCGGCCATCGGGGGTCCGGCTGAAGGGCAGGCCCATGTGTTCCAGCTCGTAGACGACGTCGATCGCCTCCTTGCACAGGATCTCTACAGCGTCCTGGTCGGCCAGGTAGTCGCTCCCCTTGACCGTGTCGAACATGTGCCACTCCCAGGAATCGCCTTCCGGGTCACAGTTGCCCAGAGCCGCGCCCACGCCCCCCTGCGCCGTTCCGGTGTGGGACCGCGTGGGATACAGCTTACTGATTACCCCGGTTCGGAGTCCCGGCTGCCGCGCCAGATAGACCGCGGCGGCCAGCCCCGCTCCGCCGCCGCCCACGACCACGGCATCTAGCTGATGGATTTCAACGCGTGTCGACATTCTGCGGGACGTTTCATCTGAAAGTCACGATCACCCAAGCCCCCATCACGACGAGCACAAGATAGAGCAGGCTCAGAACGATCTTGAGAAAAAGACGCCAGCCGCCGGCGCTCAGGTACTCATCCATGAGGATTCGCGCGCCATTCATTCCATGGGTCAGCGCGAACAGCAGCAGGAAGAAGTCGTATAGCCTCCACCAGGGGTTTTGCCAGCGGGCGGCGACGGCGTCGTAGCTCAGGTGCTCGACACCGATGCCGTAATGCATCAGCAGAAGGTGGAAGACCGCCATGACCAGAAGAACGATCCCCGACACCCGCATGAACAGCCACGAGTACATCTCGAAGCGGCCCGTCGGCGGGGCTGGAGGGTAGCCAGCCATGTTCACAGTTCCCCCCTAATGACGGGCAGCATCCCCAAGACGGCCAGCGGGACGAAGACGAGGATCAGGATGACGAAGCCGACCCAGACGAGCACACGCTCGTGACGCCACAGCGCGGGCCAGAAATCCTGGACCGTGATTCGGGTCCCGTTGATTGCGTGACAGAGGACCGCAAAGAGCAGCCCGATCTCCGCCACACGGAAGAAGACCGTATTGTACAGCTCCATCGTCTGGTCATAGAAATCGGGCCCGAAGCTGAGCGTGAACGTTTCCAGAATGTGAATGCTCAGGAACAGTAAGACGCCGAGTCCTGTGACGCGATGGAACATCCAGGCCCACATGCTCGACCCGCCCTGGTACCTCAGCCCTTCCCGGAAGCTCGTCCTTTCAAGCATGTCGGAGCTCCGCGTTTCCCTTATTGGTGACTAAAAAGCGAAGGGGCGCGAAACTCGCGCCCCTTCTTCAGCTAGAGGAGTTCCTTGAGCTTCGCTATGGTGCCCTTAACGTGCTCGGCCGACTTCTCCAGCGCTGCCCGCTCGTCCTTGGTCAGCTCCACCTCTACGATCTCTTCTACGCCTCCCGCTCCCAGCTTGCACGGCACACCGAGGTATGTATCAGAGATCCCGTACTGACCCTCCATCCAGGCGGCGCACGGGAGAATGCGCTTCCTGTCCTTGGCGATCGCCTCCACCATCTGAGCCACGGCCGCCGAAGGCGCGTAGTAGGCGCTACCCTCTTTCAGATAGGCCACGATCTCGGCGCCACCTTTGCGGGTACGATCGATTAGGCCGTCGATCTCGTCCTGGCTCAGGAACTGGGTCAGCGGAATACCGCTGATGGTCGTATAGGAGACAAGCGGCACCATGGTGTCGCCGTGACCCCCCAGCACCAGTGCCTGGATGTCCTCGACGCTGACGTTCAGCCTCTCGGCGATGAACGTGCGATAGCGTGCCGTGTCGAGCACGCCGGCCATGCCGAAGACGCGGCTGGCCGGGAAGCCCGTCGCTTCCTTGGCCACATAGGACATGACGTCGAGCGGATTGGAGACCACGATGCACATCGCGTCGGGGCATGTTTTCTTGACCGCGTTGGAGACGTCGCGGACGATTCCCGCGTTCGTGGTCAGAAGGTCGTCGCGGCTCATCCCCGGCTTGCGCGGGATGCCCGCCGTGATCACAACGATCTCGCTGCCACCGGCCTCGTCGTACCCGTTGGCACCGATGACGCGAGTGTCGAACCCCATAACCGGGCCCGACTCGAACATGTCGAGAGCTTTCCCCTGCGGGATGCCCTCCAGGATGTCGACGATTACGACCTCTTTAGCGACCTGCATCTCCGCCAGGCGGAGAGCCTGCGTAGCGCCGACGTGTCCCGCACCAACAACAGTGATCTTATTGAACATACGGCAATCCCAATCTCCCGCGCCGTCCCGACACGACCCTGCGGAGCACGAGTTTCCCGGCGAACAGAAAGACGCTGGCCGCCCACCGGACCGCCGCGGGCTTAACTGGTGATGGGGCTACGTATTGAGAGAGGACTTCGTGGTTTGCAAGCTAAGGGGTGGAGTGAGGGCAGGCAAGACGATGTCAGGGTTTCTCCGCCTCCGGCACGTCGGGAACGGCCCCGTCGCGCCAGACCTCCCCGCCGTCCGAGTACCGTTCCCGTTTCCAGATCGGCACTTCGCTTTTGACGCGCTCGATGATCTCACGCGACGCCTTGTAGGCGGCATCGCGATGAGGCGCCGCGACGGCAATGACGACGCTGATGTCCCCAATGGCAAGTTCGCCGACCCGGTGGGCCACCGCCAGCTCGCCCACCTCGAACCGGGAGCCCACCTCCTCACAGATCATCTCCATCTTCTCGACCGCCATCTCCTCGTAGGCTTCGTAGGCGAGAGCCTCCACGGCGCGACCCTCATGGTGGTCACGTACGACGCCCGCGAAGACGAGCACCGCGCCGTCGGCATCGCTGCGCACACGACGCAGAAGATCTGCGGCATCGATCGGGTCGCGGGTGACGATGCAGTACATTCAGCCTCCAGCCACCGGCGGTATGAACGCCACCTCGTCCCCGTCACGCAGCACGGTTTCGACCGGAGCGTACTCGAGATTCACGGCGATAACCAGCTGCCGAGGAAGGACCGCGGCGCAGACGCCGGCCCGCGCCCGCACGTCCTCGACTAGCGCACCTAGCGTCGATCCCTCGGGCAGCTCGAGCTCGATCTGCTCGACCCCGAAGACATCGCGGTAGGCCGCGAAGAACAGGCATTTCACGCGCATTACGATTCCCGACGATGAGCCATGGGTCATTGACCATCGTAGACCGCGAGAGGCCATCGAGCAAGCAGACGTGTGCGCGCCCTCAGGCCCCGGTCGCGGCGGATTCTGTTTCCAGTTGCAGCAGGAACTGACCTATGGAGGGGTGGTAGCGAAGCGTCGAGCAGCGGACGCGTGTCCGCTCGCCGTCCGCCGACGCTGAGATCGCAAGCTGACCGCGGAACGCCTGGAAGCGAATGTAGCCTACACCTTCTTCGACGAGCGTGCCGGCGTAACCCGAAGCGGAGCCTGTAAAGAACCCTTTAGCGAGCTCGAGGACTTTTTCCGGCGGCAGGGGAACCAGAGTCTCTCTAGTCATCCGATTCGTGCCTTCCTTTGGGCGGGCCGGGCCGCGAGCGGTCCGGCGGGAGAAAGAAAGGCGTTAGCCCCGCATACTCTCCACGGCGGCCTCGGACTCGCCGGCGACCTGTGCCCTGAAGTTCTTCGAGGGCTTGAACACCGGAACGGCCCGCGCCTCTACTCTAACCGGGTCACCGGTTCGAGGGTTCCGAGCCACGCGAGCCCGCCTGTTGCGGACCTTGAACGTGCCGAATCCCCGGATCTCGATGTGTTGGCCGTCGGCCAGCGCCTGCCTGATCGCATTCAGAAAGCCATCGACCACCGCGGCGCAGTCCTTTTTTGTGATCCCGGGCCCGATCGCCTGGGCAACCTGTTCGACCAAATCGGCTTTGGTCATCCCTTCCTCCAGCAATCGAAGAGTGAAAACGCCCGCAGCGAACGAACGGTTTCCATCGCGATCCGTGCCGCCGCTACCGGTACCTGAGCAAGTACATGAGCCGCGGCCCCCGATCCAGACCAGGCCAGGATTCACCCAGGGGTCCCATGGCTCCGCCTTGGCCTGTTGCCAAGGCGGCTAACGAACCGAGAAGGTCCAACCAGGTCACACGGCGGCGTTCCTCGCGTATCACGGTTCGCGGCTCCGGCCCAAGGCCCGCCATGTTGCCCGCTACAGCGATGGCATCGACCAGGTCGCCTTCTCCATCGATTAGTCCATAATCCACAGCGAGACGGCCCGACAGCAACCGGCCGTCCGCCACCTCTATCACCGAGTCGCGCGACATCCCGCGCTCCTCCGCGATCACGTCCAGGAACTGATCGTAGACATCATCGACCACCTCCTGCAGAAGCGCTCGTTCGGCCTCCGTCACCTCTCGGTAGGGAGAACCCAGGTCCTTGTGCTCGGAGCTCTTGATCACCTCAAAGCGGACCCCGACCTTCTCGAGCAGCTCCTGGGCGTTCGGAAACTCCATCAGCACACCGATCGAGCCGACCAGCGAGCCCGGCATCGCCAGGATCGTGTCCGCTCCCAAGGCGGCGTAGTAGGCCCCGGACGCCCCCACGGATCCGATCGCAGCGACTACCGGGTAACCGTCCTCGCGAACCCGGGCGAGCTCGCGATAGATCGTCTGCGACGGAGCGACCTCGCCGCCCGGCGAATCCACCCAGAGGACGAACCCCCGCACCGAGCTGTCGTCCCGATAGTCCCGCAGCTCCCGGATCACCCGGTGGTTCTGAGTGATAACGCCCCGAAGCGGCAGTATCGCGATCCGGTCCCTCGCCAGCACCGTGATGCCGTCGCCGGGAGCGGCGGTGTAAACCACCAGAAGCAGTCCGGTGCCGAACACTATGACGACTCCGGCTACCACCAGGGCAACCCACCAGCCTCGGGGACTCTTCTTACGAGCTTCCATTTGCCTGGGACGAGCACTCTGACGTGCCGTCAAGGGAAACGATAACGGGAGGGAGATGGGCGCCTAAGTTACTGTCTCAGAACGATTAAGTCAAGTCGGGGGTTCCCGTTTCCGGGCCCCGGGGCCAGGGCCGTCAGGCGGGCCGCCGCTCGTCCATCAGGCGCACGAACTCGTCGAACAGGTAGCGGCTGTCGTGGGGTCCGGGGGCGGATTCGGGGTGGTACTGGACGGCGAAGACCGGCAGCTCCCGGTGCCGGACCCCTTCCAGCGTCCCATCGTTGAGGTTCACATGCGTTGCGCGGAGATCCGGCGCACCCGGTACGCCCTCTCCCTCGGCGCCCACGGCGAACCCGTGGTTCTGAGAGGTGATCTCGACGCGACGGGTTGCCAGGTTCTGCACCGGGTGGTTCCCACCCCGGTGCCCATAGAGCAGCTTGAAGGTCTCGGCACCGAAGCCCCGCGAAATCAGCTGATGCCCCAGGCAGATTCCGAACACCGGAATCTCCTTCGCGGCCAGCGAGTCGATTAGCTCCATGACGCCCGGCACGGCAGCTGGGTCGCCCGGACCGTTAGAAAGGAACAGGCCGTCCGGAGCACCGTCCAAGACGACTTCCGCCGGCGTGGTCGACGGATAGACGGTCAGACTACAGCCGTGTCCGGCCAGCAATCGCAGGCTACGGCGCTTGACGCCATAGTCGTAGACCGCGACGCGGAAGCGCGCGATCCCCGTCGCCGGCACTTTGTAGACCTCGCGTGTGGTCACAACCTCGGTGAGATCGAGCCCGGCCATCGGCGGATGCTCGCTCACGCGCCTCAGGATCTCATCGACACCCAGCTCCTCGGGCCCTATGCCGCAGCGCATCGCGCCCTCGGACCGGATATGGCGAGTCAGCCTACGCGTATCGACCCCCGCTATGCAGGCGATTCCGTGACCCATCAGGTACTCCTGCAGACTGGTCCGAGCCCGCCAGTTGCTGTAGCTAGGACTCAGCTCACGGACCACCAGCCCGGCCACCCACGGTCGCGCCGCCTCGTCGTCCTCCGGCGTAACGCCGTAATTGCCGATGAGCGGCGCGGTCATGGTGACAATCTGGCCAGCGTAAGAGGGGTCGGTCAGAATCTCCTGGTAGCCGGCCAGACTCGTATTGAATACGACTTCACCCAGCGCCACCTCCCCGTCCGCTCCGGCCAGGCGGCCGGGAAAGACCGAGCCGTCCTCCAGCACGAGGAGCCCACTTCGCGCCCCGGATAATTCCTGGTTAGCTTTGGCCATCATGAACGCCCCTGAATTCCGCGACCTCGTCTGCATCCACGCCGACGAATCGTGCCTCGGCAACCAGTTCAGCGATCGGGCGCGACCCGGCGCCGCCGCAGGTCTCATCGAGCTGTTCGACGAGAAGCGCGGCTGGACCCGGCGCGACTATTACGTCTACGAGCCCGACACGACCAACAACCGGATGGCGCTGCGTAGCGCCATCGAAGGCCTGCAGGCACTCAAGCAACCGTGTCGCGTCGCCTTCCACTCCGATTCGAGCTACCTCGTCAAAGGGATGAAGGAATGGATTCCCGGCTGGATCGCCCGAGGCTGGAAGCGCAAAAGCGGTCCGATCGAGAACCTCGAGCGGTGGCAAGAGCTGAAGAAGATCGCCGATCGTCACAAGATCGAATGGCTCTGGGTGCGCGGCCATGCCGGCGACGCCAAGAACGAATATGTCCATCACCTGGCCGTCCAGGCCGCCCGCGGTCAGCAAAACTCAAGAGGGCTCATCGACTCCGGCTTCGACGCCTGGCTCGAAACCCAACAGGAGAAGGGTCGTTTCCTCGACTTCTTCGACCTACCGCCCGATAAGAAAACGGCCCGGTAAACCGGGCCGAATCGAATCGGGTCAATTGCCACCCTGTGGCGGCGGCTCACCCTCCTCACCGGTCTCCGCCCCGGTCTCCTCTCCCAGGTCGATGCCAGCCGGCGCTTCCTGCTCCCGGTCCAGCAGCGGCACCGGAGCTTCCTCCACCGGCGGCGCGAACTGGCCCTCGAGCACCGAGGACGGCGCCCGCGTACGGGCCGAGAGGATCGCGAGAAGCAGAGCCAGGCCCATGAAAAGGCCGCCCGTCACCCAACTCGCTTTGGTCAGCAGCGTCGCCGCCTGTCGACCACCCAGGAAGGTGTCGGCGGACGACGAGGCGCCGCCGAACTCGGCCGCCAGCCCGCTACCCTTCCCCGACTGCAGCAGAACGACCAGCA
The DNA here is from genome assembly GCA_039586255.1 of Gemmatimonadota bacterium. Taxonomy (GTDB): domain Bacteria; phylum Gemmatimonadota; class Gemmatimonadetes; order Palauibacterales; family KS3-K002. The sequence goes on from JBDHKT010000020.1 coordinate 7,220, forward strand.
GGAGCAGGAACGCGTCAAAAACGAGCAGCATGAGGATGAAACTGTACACCTTCTAAGCCTTCCGTCCTTCTCTCGTTCGCGTTTGGGGAGTCACCGCCCGAAGGCGGAACCGCCGTACTATATATCGTTTACGAGGCCTGTCAACTTCCGCCCGGGTCAGGGGACAAGCTGCGGTTCACACGGCCCACGGACTTGCCCCCGAAACCCGGCAGCCTGTAACCTAGTTATTAGAATGACCTAGAACGAACAAAGGGTTTGTCGTGCCCCAAGGATCCGTTCTGCGAGCGCATGAAGAGTTCAAAACAGCCACCCGGGCGATCTGGTGGCAAATGACTTGCTGCGCCGCGCTCTTGCACTTCCTCGTCTTTCTCTTCAATCCCAATCTTCGGATTGACTTGCTGCCGAGCGCGTCCTGGGCCAACCCCGCAGTAGCGCAACCATCGACGACGATCGAGCACTTGCCGGCGGACGCGATCCCGGAATTTCCCAACCTTGACAGCAGGCCGCGAGTTCCAAGAAGAGCTGAGGTTGAACTTAGGGAAAACGTCACCATAGCAGAAACAACGTTTGAGACTAATCCAGCCGAAAGTATGCCTGCTCCTCCGATGCAGGTCGTTCAAACGCCGCCTGCGTTTGTGCCGAGCTATGTGGGCCCGGAGGTTTTGAACGTCGAGCAGGTACTGCACAGACTAAGGACGGGCTATCACGTTCTGGCTGAGACGACCGAGGCCGAGGGGCGCGTGACTATTGCATTCCTTGTCAGCAAGACAGGAGAAGTTGTCGATTATCGCGTTCTGCAATCTTCGGGAAACCTCTGGTTGGACCAGGTAGCATTGAGCATCAAGGATATTGTCTGGTTCTCACCGGCGCTGGAGTTCGGTAGGAAGGTGGATGTATGGATTAGACTCCCCATCTCGTTTGTCGCCGTAGGCGGCTGATATCCCACAGAAGGCGCTAATGCCCGAACCAGCCGCCCGGGGCCTGGCGTCCTAGCCTGACCCTCGCTGCTCGCGCCCGAGCCAGATCGCCAAAGCACCGGGACCCAACACTGCAAATACGCTCGGCCATTCCGGAATCGACACTCCGCCCACTACGACCTCTACCTGCAGCGCCAAGCGTATGATGTGCAGCAGCGCGACCAGGCCGAGGAAAATCACGGCCACCAATGCAGCGGGTCTCATCTCTACCTCCTGTCAAGACACTGCTAGGAGCGCACCTAATCGGCGCGGGCATGAGTAACGCGGGTTCCTCTCAACCCGTCACCTTCCGCCCGAGCAGCAGATCCGCGCGAAATCGGATGGATCCAGGCTGGCCCCGCCGACGAGCACGCCGTCGACCTCGGGCGTTGACAGCAGCTCCTCGATGTTCCCTGTCTTGACGCTACCGCCGTAGAGTATCGGGATCGCCCCGGCGGCCGCCGCCCCGACGCGCTCGCCCAGCAGACCGCGGACCAGTTCGTGGGCCTGGTTGGCGTCCTCGGGACTGGCCGTGCGACCTGTGCCGATCGCCCAGACCGGTTCGTAGGCCACGACCGTCCGTTCCACCTGATCCGGGCTCAACCGGCTCAATCCCGCCGCAAGCTGCCGGGTGACGACCGATTCGACCTCACCGCGGTCTCGCTCCTCGAGCAGTTCCCCCACACAGAGGACCGGCACGAGCCCCGCGCCGGCTATCGCCGCGACCTTGCGGGACACGTCCTCGTCGGAGTCGCCGAAGACGTGGCGGCGCTCCGAGTGCCCGGCGAGTACGAATCCGGCGCCGGCATCCTTCGCCATGCCGGCCGAGATCGAACCGGTGTATGCCCCCGAGTCCTCCCAGTAGATGTCCTGGACCCCGGTCAGCAGGTCGGTCCGGCCGGCGGACGCCGACTTGAACTCGGCCAGCGATATTGCCGGCGGGAAGAAGACGACGGTACGATCGTCGTGGGGCTCATAGAGCCCCAGGAACTCTTTCACGAACCCCCGAGCCGCGCTCGGGCCGTGATTCATCTTCCAGTTGCCGCCGAAGAAAGGCCTCTTGAAGTTCATCCCTATTCCCGATCGCTTAACGCGGCGACGCCGGGCAGCTCTTTGCCGGCCAGGAACTCCAGCGATGCGCCACCGCCCGTGGACACGTGGCTCATCCGGTCGGCCAGACCCAGCTCGGCCACAGCGGCAGCGCTGTCTCCGCCGCCGACCACGCTTACAGCACCCGACGCAGTAGCATCGGCGACAGCCGCTCCGATGACGGTGGTGCCGTTGGCAAAGGCCGCCTGCTCGAACACGCCCATCGGTCCGTTCCAGAGGATCGTGCGCGCCCGGCGGACGATATCCGCGAACTCGCCGGCGCTCTCGGGCCCTATGTCCAGAAGCATCTCACCCACCGGAATCGCCTCGCGACTCACCACGCGAGCATCGTCTCCGCGATCGATGGCCGGGGCCACGACCGCGTCGATCGGCAACGCCAGAGCATCTCCGGCCAACTCCAACATCCTGGAGGCGAAGTCGACGAGATCTTCCTCGACCAGCGACTTCCCCGTCTCGAGGCCCATCGCGCGAAGGAACGTGCAGGCCATGGCGCCGCCCACACACAGCCGGTCCACCTTGCCCAAGAGGTTCTCGACCAGATCGATCTTGCCGCTGACCTTGGCTCCGCCGAGGACCGCGACGAAGGGACGCGCCGGTTCTTTCAGCAGGCGGCCCAGGTAGTCGAGCTCTCTCTCCAGCAGCAGCCCGGCCACCGCGGGTTTAAGAAACGCGGCCACGCCGGCCGTAGAGGCGTGTGCCCGGTGCGCCGTCCCGAAGGCATCGTTGACGTATACGTCCCCCAGCGCCGCCAGCTCGCGGGCCATGGCCGGGTCGTTTTTCGTCTCCCGCGGGTCGAAGCGCGTGTTCTCCAACAGCAGGACCTGGCCCGCACCGAGCCCCTCCGACTTGACCACCGCCTCCTGCGAGACGGCCCCGGCGGCGAAGCCGACTTCATCGCCCAGCAGCTCGGCCAGGTGGTCCGCGACGGGTCGCAGCGAGTACTTCGGGTTCGGCTCGCCCTTAGGCCGGCCGAGGTGCGACATGAGGACCAGGCTCGCACCGCGGTCGCGGAGATGTCCCAGCGTCGGCAGCGTCGCGCGGACACGCACGTCGTCCTCTACCCGGCCTTGGCTATCGAGAGGGACGTTGTAGTCAACGCGCACCAGCGCCCGCTTGCCCCTCAGCTGGACATCGCTCAGGTCGCGTACGGTCAGCTTATCCAGCATGAGTCAGAGACGCTCGGCGATGTAGTTGGCCAGATCGACGCAGCGGCACGAGTAACCCATCTCGTTATCGTACCACGAGAGGACTTTGACCAGGTTACCGTCGATGACGTTCGTCGAGAGCCCGTCGACGATGGAGCTGGCCTGGTTACCGATGAAGTCCACCGAGACCAGTGGATCCTCGCTGTAGACCAGAATCCCCTTCAACTTGCCATCGGCGTACTTCTTGAACGCG
>JBDHKT010000450.1:0-2956 GCA_039586255.1 Gemmatimonadota bacterium
GGCGTGGTGGATGGGGCTCAGCAGGTTGAAGAGATCGACGGCCTTGTCTCCCTCGCCCAGCATGGCGAATGCGACGACCGACCAGATTGCGGCGTGGGTGTACTGCCCGCCGTTCTCCCGGATGCCGGGTCCGTATCCTTTTATATATCCGGGATCGAGTGGTGTCCGGTCGAAGGGCGGGGCGAAGAGCAGCAGCAGCCGGTCATCCCAACGGACGAGTCGTCGCTCGACGGATTCCATGGCCTGGCGTGCCCGCTCGTCGTCGCCGGCACCGGAGAGCACCGCCCAGGACTGGGCGATGGAGTCGATCTGGCATTCGTCGTTCGCCGCTGATCCGAGCGGCGTTCCGTCGTCGAAGAAGGCGCGCTTGTACCATTCCCCGTCCCACGCCTCCGCCTCCAGCGAAGCTTTGAGAGAGGCGGCCCGCTCGCGCCAGAGTGCCGCGCGCTCCGCTTCACCGCGCCGGGGCGAACTCGGTCAGGTTCACGAGTAGGAACCAGCCCAGCCAGACGCTCTCGCCGCGGCCCTCTCGGCCGACACGGTTCATGCCGTCGTTCCAATCCCCGGCGCCGATTAGGGGGAGGCCGTGACTACCGGTCTCGAGGCTGCGGTCCAGGGCTCGCGCGCAGTGCTCGTAGAGCGTCGCCCGCTCCTCCGAGACCTTGGGCTGGAAGTAGACCTCAACCTCGTGCTCTTCCAGGGCTGCCCCCTCGAGCCAGGGCACCTCTTCGTCGAGCACCGTCCGATCGTCGGTCACGTTCAGATAGTGGACCGCCGCGTAGGGTAGCCAGAGGAGGTCGTCGGAGATCCGGGTCCGGACGCCGCGGCCTGTGGGTGGATGCCACCAATGCTGGACGTCCCCTTCGCTGAACTGCCGAGCAGCGGCCCGCAGGAGATGCTCGCGCACGATGTCGGGCCGCGCCACCGTTAAGGCGAGGACGTCCTGGAGCTGATCGCGGAATCCGTAAGCCCCGCCGGACTGGTAGAACGCCGAGCGGGCCCAGATCCGGCAGGCGAGCGTCTGATAGAGGAGCCAGCGGTTGAGCAGGAGGTCGATCGAGGGGTCGGGAGTCTTGACCTGGACCGAGCCCAACACCCGGTTCCAGTGGTTCTGGACCTCGTTGAGGACAGCGTCGCAATCCATCTCGCGGTAGCGTGCGACCAGGGATCGGGCGTCCTCACGGCTGTCCCCCTGGCCCAGCAGGAACAGCACCTCGGCGCGTTCCCCCGGCCTGAGCTCGAGTTTCGTTTGGAGAGCGGCGCAGGGGTCCAGGCCCGCTCCGGTCCTATCCGAAAGGTCGTCCCCCCGCTCCAGCGACGCGGGATGGTCGAGGCTCGCATTGCGGCCCAGGAACTCGAGGCGGTCGCCGGTCCAGGAGGTCTTGCGGCCGCCCAGATCGGCGAATGCTACCCGGTCCGCGAACTCCCCGTTCAACGCGTTTCGCGCGAACATGGCTCCGGTCGCGCGGTCGATTTCGGTGACCACAAAAGCCGCCGAGCTGCTCCGCTCGACCCCTAGGACCCACTCCGCATAGGCCGTGACCGACAGCCGCTTCTTGCGATCGGACCGGTTCTCCAGGGTGAGCCGGGAGATCTTGATGGGGTCTCGCAGCGGCACGAACTGCAGAAGGTCCAGTGCGATGTCGTGGGAGGTGTGTTGGAAGCGACTGTACCCCTGCCCGTGCCGGATGACATAAGGCCAGCTCTCTTCGCGGATGGGGAGAACTGTCGGCCCCCAGACCAGACCGCTGTCCTCATCCCGCACGTAGAACGTTTCGCCCGGGGTGTCGCTGACCGGATCGTTCGACCAGGGCGTCAGCTTGTTCTCGCGGCTGTTCACCGACCAGGTGTAGCCGGCGCCCGACTCGGAGACCTGGAAACCGAATTCCGAGTTCGCCACCACGTTGATCCAGGGCGCCGGAGTCCATTGCCCCTTGCCCAGAACGGTGACGTATTCGCGGCCGTCCGCAGTGAATCCGCCCAGACCGTTGAAGAACTCGAGCTCCAGGGCGGGAGGCGAAACGGTCTCCGCCGTCTCGCGTGGCGCGCGGAGTAGCGGCGGAACCGGCCCCGGCCGCAACCGCTGTAGCCGGACCACGTGCTCTGAGAGCGTACCCTGGCGCGCCAGAATCACCACTCGCGCCGCCGCGTGCAGCAGAAGTCGGTCGCGGCCGGGTACGAGGTCGGCCCGGAGGACGAATACGTCACCGCCCTCACCATGCCGCTCTTGCCCGATCGCGGACTGGATCGCCTGCACCATGGCTTCGAGGGTCTCCTGGAGATCCTGTATATAGGAGGTGGCTTTCGCATTGAGGATCACGAGATCGGCGGCGACCCCTTTCAGGCGCCAATACTCGTGCGCCCTTAGCAGCTGTCTCACCGCGTCGCGCTCCTCGTCCCTCTCGATGCGCACCAGTGCGATGGGTAAGTCGCCGGAGATCCCGTAGGCCCAGAGCCCGGACGGTCCGGTGCGGTTTCTTGCGAGCACGCGCGGCGCGGCGCGCAACGTGGGATCTGCGTAGAGCAGGCGATTGGCCAGACGCTGGAAAAGGTGCGCCTCGTCCTGGGTTATCCGCAGGTGGTGCAGTTGGACCTGGGCCTGGGTCCAGGCCAGCTGGCTCTCGCGCTCGAACGTTGCCGGCTCGCGGTACTTCTCCGCGATCTCGAGAGCCTCTTCCCGGGAGGACGCCACGAGCGTCGTGAACACCAGATTGACCGTCTCTCCGTGGGGAATCGCCACCCGCTGCCGGAGGCTCACGATGGGATCCAGAACCGTGCCCGCGGTGTCGGAGAGGGGCCCCCCGTCGATCACGGAGAGCGGCGTCCGCACTCCGCGCCCCCGGCCTAGAAAGCGTGCGCGGTCGCTCTCGTTTTGCAACTCGTCGACCGTCGCGCCCTCCACCGCGACCAGGTGGGCGAGCCAGAGCTGGGGCTCGTCCGCCGAACGCGGTCGGCG
>JBDHKT010000451.1:0-2616 GCA_039586255.1 Gemmatimonadota bacterium
TTATCAACTCTTCGGTGATCGCCGGGAACTTCGATACATCTTCCAAGCCTTCCGGTGCGTTTATGATGCCATCGAAGTCCGAGCCCAACCCGGCGTGATCGATGCCGGCTACCTCTACGATATGTTCGATGTGATCGACTAGATCCGACACCGTGCCACGCGGGATTGGATGTTCCTCCTCCCACTCCCGCATCGCGTTCTCCAGCGCGGCGCTGTCGTCCCCGAACTGCTCCCGCGCCTCCCGATATGCATTCAGCATGTCGCGGGCTATTTCCGCCGCCCCCGGCACGACGAAGCCGGAGTAGAAGTTCACCATAACGACCCCACCATTCTCACGTATCCGCCGCAGGATGTCGTCGGGGACGTTTCGCGAGTTCGCGTTTACCGCGCGCGCTCCGCTGTGCGTGGCGACGATCGGTGCCTCGCTGACTTTCAGCGCGTCGCCCATCGCCTCCGCCGACACGTGCGAGATGTCGACCAGCATGCCGAGTCGGTTCATCTCGCGAACCACCTCTTCCCCGAAACCGCTCAGCCCTCCGTGCCGCGGTTCGTCGGTCGCCGCGTCTGCCCAGTCGGTAGAATCGATGTGGGTGAACGTCAGGTAGCGGGCCCCGAGCGCGTAAAACATCCTCAGGACAGCGAGTGAGTTCTCGATGGCCTGACCGCCCTCGACCCCGATCAGCGCCGCGATCCTCCCGGATCCGGCGATTCGCCGTACGTCGTCCGCGCCGAGCGCCAACTCGAAGTCGGCGTAGCGCGCCACCATTCGCCGGACTAGATCGATCTGCTCGAGGGCGACGCGCGCCGCACCCGGCCCCTCGCAGTCCGACGGGACGTAGGCGGCAAAGAACTGAGCGTCGACGCCACCCTCACGCAGCCGCGGGATGTCCGTGTGGCCGTCTTCATGAGGGACGGCCAGGTCGAAGCGATCGAAGCTCGAGCCCGCCTTCGCCATCAACCGCCACGGCAGATCGTTGTGGCCGTCAATGACGATTGCGCGTTTGTGTAGCTCGGCCGCTTTCCGTGCGGTTCCCATGCTCCCGGGTGTTAGGGCAAGCGGTAGGCAGTGGGCGGTAGGCAGTAGTGCCGAAGCTTTCTGCACCGCCTACCGCCCACTGCCCACCGCCTACCGGTTACCTCTCGACTGCGCGTCGCAACAGCTCATCCAGCGCCTCAGGCTCATCCAGCGCAAGATCGTACGTAACCCGCACCGTTGGCCGGTCAATATCGATCAGTCGCGCCAGATCGATCGGCGTTCCGATCGCGACGACATCGGCGTCCGAGTTTCGAATCGTCTCGGCGAGTTCGTTCACCTGATCCTCGCCGTAGCCCATCGCCGGCAGGACCGGGCCCGTGCCGGAGTACTTCTCGAACGTCTCGACGATAGAACCGACAGCGAACGGCCTGGGGTCCACCAGCTCCTTCGCGCCGTGCTCTTGCGCAGCCAGGCTGGCGGCACCGAGCAGCAGTCCGCCGTGTGTCAGGCTCGGCCCATCCTCAACGGCCAGCACGCGCTTACCCTTCAGGGCCTCGGGGTTGTCTACGGTCAACGGTGAGCGGCCGGCGAAGACGCGTGCCCGCGGGTTGGCCTCCGCTATGTTGCGCTGCACCGTATCCACATCCTCGGCGCGCGCCGAACCAACCTTGTTGATGATCACCACATCGGCCATGCGCAGGTTCGCCTCGCCGGGGTGGTAGACCAGCTCGTCTCCCGCCCTGTGTGGGTCGGCAATGACGATATGCAGGTCCGGCCGGTAGAAGGGCAGATCGTTGTTACCGCCGTCCCAGAGGACGACATCGCCGTCGCCCTCTGCCTGGCGGAGGATCGCCTCGTAGTCCACGCCAGCGTAGACGATCGTCCCCTTGCTCAGGTGAGGCTCGTACTCCTCGCGCTCTTCGATCGTGACCTCGTGGCGCTCGAGGTCCTCGTAAATCTCAAAGCGTTGCACTCGCTGTTTGACCAGATCGCCGTACGGCATCGGGTGACGAACGACCACCGGCTTTCGGCCGAACTCGCGCAGCCGATCGACGATGTAGCGGGTTGTCTGGCTCTTCCCTGCTCCGGTGCGCACGGCACAGACCGCTACCACCGGCCACTTGGAATCGACGAGAGTCTGCCGCGGGCCGAGTAGCACGAGGCCGGCCCCCGCGGCGAGACACCGGCTGGCGATATGCATGACGTACTCGTGAGAGACGTCGGAATACGAGAAGGTGCAGAAGTCGATCTCCTCACGCTCGATAACGGACTCCAGCTCGTCCTCGGGCAGGATCGGCACGCCCTTCGGGTATTCGGGCCCTGCGATCTCCGCCGGGTAAACTCGGCACTCTATGTTGGGAATCTGGGTCGCGGTGAAAGCGACGACTTCGTAGTCGGGGTTGCCCCGGAAATGGGTGTTGAAGTCGTGGAAGTCCCGCCCCGCTGCGCCCATGATGACGATTCGTTTCCTTCGGTCGTCTCCTGTCATAGCTCCTCGTTTCTGATTGCTGTCACGCTCCGATTATCGGTGTGCGGTGTGGGCGTAGATCATCCACGGTATTACTGCCTACCGCCTACCGCCCACCGTCCTCTAGCCACTCCACCAGCTCTGCAAGATCCTTCACGACATGCAATGGCCT
>JBDHKT010000452.1:0-2615 GCA_039586255.1 Gemmatimonadota bacterium
GCTGACGAGCTTTTCCAGCTCCTGCGCCAGGACCCCCAAGCGGGCTCCTATGCCCGCGGCGAGCAACTGCGCCGCCGGCATCTCCAGCTCCACGCCGTGAACCGACTTCGCCCGCCTCGCCAGCCAGCCGGGCAGCTCTAAAGTGCCCGGAGCGCGAAGCGCGGTCGTCATACAGTGCTGGCGAAGCACATCGTAGAACTTCGCCTTCGAACCACGCGGGACCTGCGCGGCCAGGATCAGCACCCGGTTCGAAACGTCCCGGCGTACTGCCTCCTCAACCACAGACCGCGCCTTGGGTGTCAGCCCCTGGGCCCCGCGAATCACGATGACCCGGTACGGCGAGAGCATGGGAGGGGTCCCAAGCATCGCCGCCAGACCCGCAGCGTCCAGGTCATCTCCGCTCGCTTGGTCGAGATCGAAATCGGCGGAACCACCCGCCAGGTGGGCCTCCGTTAGGAGAGCTATCGCTTCATCGCGAAGGAATGGGTCCTCTGTCTTGAGAAAGTAGCTTCCGCCCAGCTTCCCTTTCTCTATCCTGTCGCTGAGCTGGTCGTATGTCAGCTCTCCCATACCACAGTATTGGACGGAGAATCAAAAGGTGTCAACTCGGCTTCGGCACTGCAGAGCCTACTCCGGCGCCGCCTCCACCCCTTCAAACGGCGTCCGGCGCGACGCCCTGAGCGGCGCGCGGAACACCGAGAGCCGTTGCGGCGGCTGCCTGAGGAGGCGGTCGTCCCTCAGGTCGGGGACCCGAAGGAGATACACCGACGGGGTAAACTTGGGCGCCGGACCCCAGAGCGACGGGAGCTCATCGGCCACCGCCGGTTCCACGACGAGCGGCGGAAGCTCCACCGTCCCCCCGGAGCTCAACATCGCCAATGACCCCGCCACGAAGAACGCCAGCGCAGCCACCCCGGCAACCAGGACGGCCCTGCCGCGGTCCAAACCCCGGCCTAGGCCAGGACCCGAGCCGAGGACCTGTTCACTCACCCGCGGCATGAGACCCGGCCGTGGCTCCGATGGCTCGAACCGTCTGACCAGCTCGAGACCACGCCGAATCACCCGGTCGTAGTCGGCGCAATCCGAGCACCCGAGAAGGTGATCGCAGTAGCTGACTATTGAGTGTTCCTCAAACCGGCGGTCGAGGAAATCGGAGTAGTCCGTTAGAAACTCTTCACATTCCATTGATCGCGCGCCCCGAGGCCGATCTCTAAAATGCCTGGCTGAGAATCGGTAGATCGACCCTATTACGCCTCAGGCAGCCACGAGTTCCACCCCTAGGGAATAGCGAATATCGGTATTGGGAATGCGGGAATTCGGGATTAGGGGAATCGGGGATTTGGATTTCAAGAATCCGTGGCATCCGTGGAATCCGCCAATTCGGGCATTCGGGAATCGCCGGATTCCCCCAACCCCCGATTCCCCGATACCACGGATACCACGGATTCCACGGACTCCACTTCCCCGGTCCCCGATTCCCGAATTCCCGAATTCCTAGATTCCCGGATTCCCATAAGAAAGGCGCCGGCCAGTGGCCGGCGCCTTGAAACCTGCAGCGCTTCGGGATCGACCCCGTCTGCGGCTAGCGCAGCATCGGTGCGATGATCTGCGCAAAGTTGTTACGGGCCCTATTCAGCCTCGACTTGACCGTGCCCAGGTTAACACCGGTGATCTCGGAGATCTCCTCGTATGTCTTGCCCTCCATCTCTCTGAGCACGAAGACGACGCGATGATGTTCCGGTAGCTGCTCCACCGCTTTCTCCACTATGTCCCGGAGGTGTCGCTTCCTGAACAGATCATCAGGACGGTAGTGGGGGTCTTCCCACTGGAGCGGACGATGGTCCGCCTCCCAGTTCTTCTTGATCGTCTGGAAGAGGACCAGTGGGTTCCTCGACCGGTTGCGCAGCTCGTTCTTCGCCAGGTTGCTGGCGATCGTGTAGATCCAGGTCGAGAACTTCTTCGCCTGGTCGAACCGGTGCAAATGCCGATAGACCCGGATGAACGTCTCCTGCACCAAGTCCTCCGCCCGGTCACGATCCCCGATCGTTCTGTAGATGAAATTGAGCAGCCGTGACTGGTAGCGCCGGACGAGCTCGGGGAACGCCAGCCCGTTGCCAGCGAGAAACCGCGCAACGAGCTCGTTGTCTTGAAGCTCGGTGAGCGATACGTCGCGCTCCTGCTTCGTCGCTACCTGTACCATCTCTTCACTTCCGCCCTCGGTCTCCGACGACGTTTCCGTCGTTGGGCTCGTCTGCGGCTCCAATACAACAACGCCGCCCTTTACTCCGTCATCGATCATTCGCCGGGTCTCCCTTTTTCTCCCACCCCAACACGCGTGCAGGTTCCATTCCCGCGGCCATAGAGGCCGTCCCGCAGACCCGGGTCAGTGGTCTAAGTGTTTAGAAACTAACCAATTACAGTGCCCCTTGCGCCGTCCCTCCTTGGGGGCTCACGCCTCCCATTCTGCAAGTTTTTCAGTACTTGTGTCTGTTTTCTGTATGTACTTCTGCCCGCATCTTCCGACCCACTAGTCAGCCGGCTGCGGTACTGGTAACCTCCACTACGTTATCGCGGGAGCCGATTCGGCCTCCGCTCTCTACTTATATAGACGCGCC
>JBDHKT010000453.1:0-3077 GCA_039586255.1 Gemmatimonadota bacterium
GATACGGCGACCACCGAGATGTAGCCATCCTTGGCTCCGAAGCGGGGGACCTCTTCGGGTGCAAAGATGGAGTCGACATCGGGGAGGCGACCGTTGTTGCCCGGCCCGGTCTCGACTTCGGACCAGTCGACGCTCAATCTCAGTACGGTACTCCGCGTCGCTGCGAGGCCAAACTCTGCGCCCACAAGCTGCTGGTCCAGTTCATAGTCGGAGCGGTCTTCCTCGCGGCTGTCGTGGCCGATCCCGGAGAACTCGTCCTGGTTACGGTGATTTATCGAGCCGACGGCGTTGGCGGCGAAGCTCTGAGGCTGACCTGGCATGAGGCGTTCGGGGCCGTAGCCGGCACGCACCAGGACACGCCAGTACCCCTTGAACGTCACTCCGCCACGTGCATGTCCCCAAAGCGCGTCGTCGCGACTCGGCCGCCCGAGCAAAAGGGCGACCCCCGTTCCGGTGCCCGTTCCTAGGGCCGCTACAGTAGGATAGACCGACCTTCTGTTCAACTCCTGGTTGACGTACCCGATCCATCTCAGAAAGCGAAGCTCATCCGCTACCTGAGACGTACCTCGTTCGATGACGGCGATCGAGTCCGCATCGATCTCCTGAGCGACCGCCGCAGTGGGTGGAACGAGTATTACTGTTAAGATGAGTCCCGGGATGCCGGCCAGGAGCCTCCGCGGCGTTCGGTTCTCATGCGATGAGGATCCGTGAGCTGCTCTCATGACTAGCTACCGGCGCTCTTCAGATCTCGTGGAGGGGTTCGATTTCAACCGATCATCCAACATAGCGCCACGGTGGCCGGGCAGCCAGGAACCGGCCTTGATCGGGGTTTGTTGAACGCTGATACTGGGGTCTCGAGAGAACCGGTGCCCGTCGCCGGGATCATGTGACACGATACTCGTACCGGGAAGTATTCAATGACCATCCCTTATTGCGCCGAGCACGTGCCCTATGTCTCCACATCGCAGATGGTGGAGGTCGATCGCTTGATGATCGAGGAATATCGCATCGAGCTGATGCAGATGATGGAGAACGCAGGACGCAATCTGGCGCACCTGGCTCGCGTTCGGTTCCTGGGCGGTGATCCGCGCGGCAAAACGGTGGCGGTAGCCGCCGGCTCGGGCGGCAACGGGGGCGGTGCCCTGGTCTGCGCGCGGCGACTGAGCAACTGGGGCGCGGACGTGCGAGTTGTCGTTACGCGGACGGACGACTGGTTCAGGCCGGTGCCCGGCCATCAACTCGCGATCGTCCGACGGCTCGGTCTGACGATCGTTCAGGCGGAGGACCTGAAGGAGCTGGCGGATAGCGGCTTCGATCTCGTCGTAGATGGGATCATCGGGTACAGTCTTTCGGGCGCACCGGCGGGAGTTGCGGCCGAACTGATTGGCTGGGCGAACGATAGCGGCGCGCCCATCCTGGCGCTGGACGTGCCGTCCGGCCTGGACACGACGTCGGGGACCGTCTACGATCCGGCGATCCGGGCGACAGCGACGATGACGCTGGCCCTGCCGAAGCTGGGCCTTGAAGCGCCGGACGCCGAAGCCCACGTGGGAGAGCTCTACCTCGCCGACATCAGCGTGCCGCCGGCGCTCTACTCGGAGCCCAGCCTGGGTATCGTGGCCGGCGAGCTGTTTACGGAAAACGACGTCGTGCGTCTCGGTTGAGGGCGATCAGATGACCGGACTGTCGGTGTCACTGCGGAGGATGATATGAAGGCCGACGTGATCGTCATCGGGAGCGGCCAGGCGGGTGCCCCGCTCGCCGCACGGCTGGCCGAGTCGGGTAAGGACGTAATCATCGTAGAGGCCGGCCACCTGGGCGGCACGTGTGTCAACGTCGGCTGTACTCCTACGAAAACGATGGTGGCGAGTGCGCGGGCCGCGCATGTGGCGCGCGGTGCGGCGCGGCTCGGCGTGCAGGTCGGTGAAGTGAAAGTCGACTTGGGTGCGATCGTCGATCGCAAGGACGCCATCGTGGGGCAATGGCGGAAAGGCGTGGGCAGGCGACTAGAGCGTGCCGGTGAAAGATTGAAGCTGATCGAGGGCCGGGCGCGGTTCAGCGGCGCGCGAGAGATAGAGGTGAAAGACGAGCGATACAGCGCTGATACGGTCATCGTGAACGTGGGTGCCCGGCCCCGCGTGCCGCCGGTCGAAGGTCTGGGTACGATCGACTGGCTGACCAGCTCGGACATCATGGACCTGCGCGAGCCGCCAGAGCATCTGGTGGTCATGGGCGGTGGCTACATCGCCTGCGAGCTGGGGCAGATGTTCCGGCGCTTTGGCTCGAGCGTGACGATCATGCAGCGGGCGGACAAACTGCTGCCTCGCGAAGACCCCGAGGTTTCTGATGCCATAGAGGAGGTCTTCCGTGCAGAGGGTATCGAGGTGGTTACGGGGGCGGAGGTCGTCGAGGTCACCCAAGGCGACGGGGAGCTGGTCGTGCGCTGCGGCGGCGGCCAAGAGACGCGGGGCTCACACCTGCTGGTGGCGGTGGGGCGCGTGCCGAACACCGATGATCTGGGCTGCGATGCCGCGGGGATCGAACTCGACGGCCACGGCTTCATCGAGGTCGACGACTCGTATCGCACCAGCGCCGAAGGCGTCTACGCGGTAGGCGACTGTAACGGTGGGCCGCAATTCACGCATACCTCGTGGGACGACCACCGCATCCTCTACGACATCCTGATGGGCCGGCGCGAAGGAGGACGAAACGGGCGAATCACGCCGAGCACCGTGTTTACGGACCCGCAGGTGGCACGCGCCGGTTTGTCGGAGCGGGAGGCCCGGGATCAGGGGCTCGAATACGAGGTGGCGACGATGCCGTTCGGGCACATCGCTCGGGCGATAGAGCTGGACGAGACCGCTGGGATGATGAAGGTGCTCATCGATCCGGAAACGGAGAAGGTGCTGGGTGCCGCCATCGTGGGCCACGAGGCCGGTGAACTGATCCACAGCTTCCTGATGCTGATGATGGCGAAAGCACCTGCCCGGACGATGGTGGATGCACAGATGGTGCACCCGGCCCTGGCCGAGGGCCTGCAGACAATGGTGATGAAGCTGGACCGCTATCGCCTGAAG
>JBDHKT010000454.1:0-2604 GCA_039586255.1 Gemmatimonadota bacterium
CCCACAGCCACGGTCCGGAGGGCGAGCACGCACACGGCGACCTCGCCTTCACCACCTGGCTTGATCCGACCCTGGCGCTCGAGCAGGCGCGGGCGATCCAGCAGGCATTCGCCACCGCGCTGCCGGAACACGAGACCGTCTTCCAGCAGGGCTACGCGGCGCTCGAGCGGGACGTGCTGAGCCTGGATAATGAACTCGGGGCCGTGTTCGCCGCGAACCCCGAGCGGCCGTTACTCGGCTCGCACCCGGTCTACCAGTACTTCGCCCGGCGCTACGACGTGAACCTGCAGAGCGTCCACTTCGAGCCGGACGAGTTCCCGGTTGAAGCGAGTTGGCGTGACCTTGGGATGCTGCTGCGCGACCATCCCGCGGACATAATGCTCTGGGAGTCCGAGCCGCTGGACGAGATCGCGGCGCGGCTCCGCGAGATGGGTATGGTGAGTGTGGTCTTCGACCCTTGCGCGAACAGACCGGAGGCGGGAGACCTGGCTTCGGTGATGGCGCAGAACCTGGCCAACCTGCAGGCTGTCTTCTAGCTCGCCATGGACAAAGCTCGCTACATCCTGGCTCTGATCTCCATCATGACGTACCCGCCGGCGGTGGGCTGGTGGTACGTGACCCACCCGTTCGTGGGCTTTTGGCGCAGGTTGGGGCGGCCCGTGTTCTACACGGTCGTCACGATCGGATCGTTCATCATCATGGGGGCAATCTATCTGGTCCGTGAGCCGCTGCTCGCGGTGGAGTACGGGACGAACCGCGCTCTGTGGCCGCTCGTCCTCCTCGTCTACGGTACCGCAGTCTACGTCGAGATCCGCTGCCGCAAGTATCTGAAGGGGAAGATCCTGGTGGGCGTTCCGGAGCTGGCGCCCGACGGGCGCGGCGGCAATCTGATCACAGAAGGTATCTACAGGCGCATCCGGCATCCCAGGTACATGGCCGTCTGGCTCGGCACGGTGGCCGTTGCCTTCTTCACCAACTACCTCGCCGTCTACGTCATCGCCATCGCGATTCTTCCGGCGCTCTACTTTGTCGTCGTACTTGAGGAGAAGGAGCTGCGCGACAGGTTCGGCGAGGAGTACGTGAGATATTGCGAGCGCGTTCCGCGCTTCTTCCCGAGACGTTCCGGGGCGGGCGCTCAGGATTGAGGCCGCAATGTACAAGACCTGCATCTACTGTCACCGGAACCTCGGTGACAACGAGTCGGTCGAGAACTTCCCCGTCGGGCGTCGCCTTGCCTTCGACGCGGAGAAGGGCCGCCTGTGGGTCGTCTGCGATAACTGCAGGCGCTGGAACCTGACGCCGCTGGAGGAGCGCTGGGAGGCGATCGAGGAGTGCGAGCGCTACTATCGCGACACCACGATTCGCTACTCGACCGACAACATAGGGCTGGCTCAGCTGGGCGAGGGGCTGGATCTGGTGCGGATCGGCAAGCCGCAGCGGCCCGAGTTCGCCGCCTGGCGCTATGGCCGCCAGTTCATGAGGCGGCGGTTCCTCAGGTTGACCAGGGACCTGGGGATCGCCGTCGGCGCCGTCGCGGCACATGTGCTCGGCGTCAACGCCGTACTGTGGTTCGTCTGGTTGGGTGCCAAGCGCAGGGTCGTGGCACGTGTCACCGCGCCCGACGGGGTGACGCTGCCGGTGGCGGCCGACGACATCAAGGCGGTGCGGCTGGTCACGACGGAGACGCCCGAGGGTTGGGGGCTCAGCGTGCCCTACAGAACCGGTATCATGGAGATCGAGCCATGGCGCACCTTCGCCGATACCGAGCGCGACACGGCGGTGCTGATTGGGCCGACCGCGGTGCGGGCCGCCGGCAAGCTGCTCCCCAAGGTGAACACCTACGGCGGCAGTGGTGGCCAGGTGCGCGACGCCGTCGGCTTGATCGAGGATGCCGGCGGCCCGGAGCGGCTCTACCAGAAGGCCGCCCGTGAGGAGGGCTACGTGACCACGGCGGTGTTCGATAGGGACGCGAGCATCATCAACTCGATGCACCCACAGGTCCGGCTGGCCCTCGAGATGGCGGCGCACGAAGAGGCGGAACGACGCGCCCTGGAGGAAGAGCTGAAGGAGCTGGAGCGGGACTGGCGCGACGCGGAGGTAATCGCCGCGATAGCCGACCGACTGCTCGTTCCTGAAGAAGTCGAGGAATGGATTAGGAAGCATCGGTAGCGATGTACAAGACCTGCATTTACTGCAACCGCAATCTCGGCGACAACGAATCGGTCGAGAACTTCCCGGTCGGACGCCGCCTGGCTTTCGATGCGCGTAAGGGTCGGCTCTGGGTCGTCTGCGATAACTGCCGGCGCTGGAACTTGACGCCGCTGGAAGAGCGGTGGGAGGCCATAGAAGAGTGCGAGCGTCAGTACCGCGACACGACCGTTCGATACTCGACCGATAACGTCGGGCTGGCCCGGCTGCGTGAAGGGCTCGACCTGGTGCGGATCGGCAAGCCGCTGCGGCCCGAGTTCGCCGCCTGGCGTTACGGCCGCGAGTTCCTGCAGCGCCGGGTCGCCGTCGAGGCGTCAATCGCGCTCAACCTGTTCGTCGCGGCGTACGATGCGCTCGTCTTCTATTTCACGAGCGGTGAGAAGCTGCGGGTCGTGA
>JBDHKT010000455.1:0-2597 GCA_039586255.1 Gemmatimonadota bacterium
AGGGAGTGGTCTAGTGGGTCTGTTCACACGCAAGAAAACGGTTTTTGTGGAGTCGGATGTCCTCGTCATCGGCGGCGGCATGGCCGGCTGCGGGGCCACGTACGAATCCAGGTACTGGGGGCGCGACCTAAAGGTTGTCTGCGTCGAGAAGGCGAACATCGAGCGCAGCGGCGCCGTCGCGCAAGGCCTATACGCGATCAACTGCTACATGGGCATGCAGTGGGACGAGAACCAGCCCGAGGACCATGTCCGCTACGCACGCAACGACCTCATGGGTCTCGTGCGGGAGGATCTGGGCTACGACATCGCTCGGCATGTCGACTCCACGGTGCACAAGTTCGAGGAGTGGGGCCTCCCGATCATGAGGGATCCGGAAACCGGGCGGTACCAGCGCGAAGGCAAATGGCAGATCATGATCCACGGCGAGAGCTACAAGCCGATCGTCGCCGAGGCCGCCCGCAAGGCCGCCACCGAAGTCTACAACCGGATCATGGTGACCCACCTGCTGATGGACAGGACGAAGCCCAACCGGGTCGCCGGGGCCGTCGGTTTCAACGTCCGTACTGGGGATTTCTACGTCTTCCGCGCGAAGGCCGTCATCGTATCCGCCGGCGGAGCGTCGCACATCTTCAAGCCCCGTGCGGTGGGCGAAGGCATGGGACGAACGTGGTATGCCCCATGGAGCAGCGCCTCTGCCTATGCGTTGCCGATCCTCGCCGGCGCCAAGATGACGCAAATGGAGAACCGGATCGTCCTCACCCGCTTCAAGGACGGCTACGGTCCGGTCGGTGCCTACTTCCTGCATCTCAAGACGTACACCGAAAACGCGTATGGGGAAGAGTACGAGTCCAATTGGTATGATCACACCAAGGAATTGGTCGGGGATTACGTTGATCGGCACCCGGTGCCGACCTGCCTGCGGAACCACGCCCTTCTGGAGGAGCTCAAGGCCGGCAGAGGCCCCATCCGCATGGTGACGAAGGAGGCCTTCCAGGATCCGCACAAGGAGACCGTTGGCTGGGAGAACTTCCTCGGCATGACGATCGGGCAAGCGGTCGTCTGGGCATCGCAGAACATCGATCCCAAGCATACCAATCCCGAGCTGACCACGTCCGAGCCCTACGTCATGGGCTCCCACGCCACGTGCTCCGGCGCATGGGCGAGCGGGCCGGCGGACTACGCCCCCGCGGAATACCAGTGGGGATACAACCGGATGATGACCGTCGACGGGCTGTTCGGCGCCGGCGACACCATCGGCGGCACCGCCCACAAGTTCTCGTCGGGATCCTTCACCGAAGGCCGGATCGCCGGGAAGGCGGCGGTCAACTACGTGAACGACCTGGGTAGCGATCAGCCTCAAGTCAGCGAGGGGGAGTACGAAGATCTCAAGAAGGTGATCTTCCAACCCTTGGAGAACTACCGGGTCGGCCGCAACGAGATCGTCGCGGGAACCGTTTCGCCGAGCTATCTCTTGCCGATTAGTGGTCTTCAGCGTCTCGAGAAGATCATGGACGAATACGTCGGCGGTATCAGCTCCCACTACACGACGAACGAACCTTTGCTCACCCGCGGGCTGGAGTTGCTGAGCATGCTGAAGGAAGACCTCGACCATCTCGGGGCCGAAGACCTTCACCAGCTTCAGCGGGCATGGGAGCTTCACCACCGGGTCTTGGCCTCAGAGGCTGTGACACAGCACACGATGTTCCGGACGGAAACGCGGTGGCCGGGGTACTACTATCGGGCCGATCATCCGAAGCTGGATGATGCCGATTGGCATTGCTTCACCCTATCCCGCTACGACCGGGAATCCGGGACGTGGGAATTGGAGAAGGCCCCCGTGTATCACATCGTCGATTAAACGGAGTCCATCGAAGAACCCTTTGATGTGATGAGAAGCCCCTGACGGTGCTCGAGGCCGGAAGCCTCGGGGAATTGACCGGCACCTACTCTTCGGCTCCCGCCGCCAGCAGGATCTCCGCGAGCTCCTGCGCGTTCTTCCGCTTGGCCAGCGCCAGCGCCGTCATGCCGTCCGCATCGCGGGCGTTGACCTCGGCGCCACTGCCGAGCAGCAGGCGCACGGTCTCGGCCCGGCCCCGGGCCACCGCCCAGATGAGCGCCGTACCGCCGGTGTCATCGGCCGCCTTCGCATCCGCCCCCTTGGCCAGGAAGGCCTGCACAATCGGCGCATAGCCCTTCTTGACCGCCTCGATCAGATTGCGGTCACGGTCCACCCTGGTGTCCCAGGCGCCGTACTCGAGATAGACCGGCTCGCCGCCCTCGATCCGCTCGGCCATCGGGTAATAGGGCATCGCCGCCGTGTCGATCACATGCGCGCCCTCGCCGTAGTCGCGGGCCACCGCCCGCGCCGCCTCGGCGCTGTCGTAGCCGAACGCGGCCTCGCCGCCGGGCGGGATGACGTAGTAGCGATGCTCCTGCGTGGCCAAGGCGCCGCCACCTCCCCGCCCGTGCTCGGTACTAGGCCAGACTGTCGTAGTGGGCCTGCAGTACCGCGAGCACCTCCGGACGGCTGAATTCGGTCGGGATCGGCTCGTGCTTGTCGAACATCTCGCGCAGCCGCGTGCCGGAGATCGACAGCC
>JBDHKT010000456.1:0-2593 GCA_039586255.1 Gemmatimonadota bacterium
CACCCGCTGGCGCGCCCTGGTTCGGCCCGGCGCGAAGCTTAAGCCGGGCCGGGCCGTGCAGATCGCCCCCGATCTCAAAGTGGTCATCGAGGAGACCGTCGAGGGCGGAGCGCGCCTGGTGCGCCTCGAATCGGGACTTCCACCCGACCAGGCACTCGCCCGATACGGGCGTGTCCCGTTACCCCCTTATATTCGGCGCCCGGACGACGAGGGCGACCGGAGCCGCTATCAGACCGTCTACGCGCGGGAGCGCGGCAGCGTGGCGGCGCCGACCGCCGGGCTGCACTTCAGCGATAACCTGCTATCGGCGATCGAGGCGCGGGGGGCTGGGATCGCAACGGTCACCCTGCACGTGGGTCCCGGAACCTTCCGGCCGGTGGAGGTCGAGGATCCCGGCCTGCACCACCTGGACGCAGAGTGGTACCGCGTCACGCCGCAGGCAGCCGAGACGATCAATCGGGGGCGCGCACGGGGCGGCGCCATCTGGGCCGTGGGCACGACGACGGTGCGCACTCTGGAGACGGCCGTCGGCGATGACGGGCGCCTGTCGCCCGGCGAGGGCACGACCGATCTCTTCATCCGGCCTGGTTACCGCTTTAGGGCCGTCGATCGCCTCGTGACTAATTTCCACCTGCCGCGCTCGACGCTGCTCATGCTGGTCGCTGGCTTCGCCGGCTACGACCTTACCGTGGCGGCCTACCGACACGCGGCAGAGGCGGGCTACCGGTTCTACTCCTACGGCGATGCCATGGCTGTGACATGAGTGCAGCTGCGACGCGGAAGCAGGGCACGTTCCAACTGGAGGCCCGCGACGGTGCGGCCCGGGCGGGCCTGCTGCACCTGGCGCGCGGGTCGGTGCGGACACCGGCCTTCATGCCGGTGGGTACCCAGGGCACCGTGAAGGCCCTGTCGCCGGAAGAGCTGGACGAGCTGGGCGCCGAGATCGTGCTGGCGAACGCATACCACCTGTACCTGAGGCCGGGGCACGAGGTCGTGCGCCGCCACGGCGGCCTGCACAACTTCATGAATTGGCACCGACCGATCCTGACCGACTCGGGCGGGTATCAGGTGTTCTCGCTGGCCAAGATCAACAAGGTGACCGATGAGGGCGTCTGGTTCCAGAGCCACATAGACGGCTCGCGTCACTTCATCACGCCCGAGCTCGTGATGGATATCGAGCATGCCCTCGGTGCCGACGTGATAATGGCCTTCGACGAGTGTCCCCCGGGTCGCGCCGACCGCGAAACCGCTGCCCGTGCGGTGGAACGCACACAAGGCTGGCTCGAGCGCTGCGTCGGCCGGTTCGATCAGCTCTCAGCCGGCGAGGGCTGTCAGCTGCTGCTGCCGGTCCTGCAGGGCGGTACCTTTCCGGATCTGCGGCTCGAGTCACTGCGGCGGGCTAGCGATCTCTGCGATTGGGGTGGATTCGGGATCGGCGGGCTGTCGGTCGGCGAGCCCAAGGCGCTGATGTACGAGATCCTTGACGGGTTGTCGCCCGAGCTGCCACAGGACGGCGTCCGCTATCTCATGGGTGTCGGATATCCGGCCGACCTGCTGCAGGCGGTCCGTCTGGGCTACGATCTGTTCGATTGCGTGGCGCCGACTCGGAACGGCAGGAACGGGACGGCCTTCACGTCGGCGGGGCCGGTGAACGTCAAGCTGGCGGCGTGGCGCGATGACGGGTCGCCGATAGAGGAAGGTTGCGGATGCTGGGCGTGCAGCAGCTACAGCCGCGCCTACATCCGACACCTGTTCGTCGCTGAAGAGCTGTTGGGGTTGCGCGTGCTGTCGATTCATAACCTTTGTTTCCTTACCGACCTCATGAGTCAGGCCCGGGCGGCGATTGAAGCCGGCCGTCTCGATGCCTGGGTGGCTGAGTGGCTTGAATGTTACGGGGGGAGTGTTTGATTGCGCCTGAACACGACCAAATATCTGACCTAGAAAGAGAGACAGAATAGTGCTAGCACTCGCATTCGTACCGTCCGGTCAGGGCGGTGGCAGCGCAGCCGGTACCCTGATCATGCTCGCGATGTTCGTCGCGATATTCTACCTGCTCCTGATCCGACCGCAGCGTCAGCAGCAGAAGCGGCACCAGCAGATGGTGAAGGATCTGCGGCGCGGCGATGAGGTGGCGACGATCGGAGGAATCGTCGGCAAGATCATCCACGTCAAGGATGATCGGCTCACGATCAAGACGGACGAGGACACACGGCTGGTGATCGAGCGTGACAAAGTGGCGCGCAAGTTCGCGGCTGGCGTGGAGGAGGAGTCGTAGGCATGCTCGAGATCCGGCTGCTGGGCGATCCGATCCTGCGCCAGCGAGCCGAGGAGGTCGAGCAAATCGACGACGATCTTCGCCAGCTCGCCGAGGAGATGTTCGAGACGATGTACTCGGAGGAGGGCATCGGACTGGCCGCGCCACAGGTCGGCGTGTCGAAACGCCTCTTCGTCATGGACATCCGCGAGGACGAGGCGGTGCCGCAGGCGGTGGTCAACCCGGTCATCGTCGAGAATTCGGGCTCGGAGCGTGGTGAGGAGGGCTGCCTCTGCCTGCCCGGATTGACAGGGGCCGTCGAGCGGTCGGCGCGGATCG
>JBDHKT010000457.1:0-2583 GCA_039586255.1 Gemmatimonadota bacterium
GGTCGTAGGGGTGATCGTCGTCGCGCTCGTCTTGATCTACTTCCTCTTGCCGGACGTGGCGGCGAGCATTATCGCGAAGCTGCCGCCGGGACTGAGAGACGCCCTCGGCGGCGGTTCCGGGTAGCGGCACATCTCGGGCGGCGGCGGTATAGAAAACGACGGGCGGTCCAGGTGGACCGCCCGCCGTGTTATGGTCGAGTCAGTGTCCGCTCACGGGCCGAAGGGTATGCAGACCTCGAAAGCCGGGGCGAGCATCGGGAACAGGTGCTCCACGAACTGTCCGGCGGCCTCGAAGAGGACCAGGAGAGCAATGATGGCATCCTGTCCAAGCGCGTTGCCCTCGGAGTCCGTGATGATGGGCTGATCGAAAGTCCCGCTGATCACCGCCACGGTAGCGCAATTGTTGCTCGCATCGCAGAACTGCACGTTACCGTCAAGGACGTCCGTCACCGCGGATAGGTTGAAGCGGATCGAGTTGTTGCGGGTTATCTCGAAGGTGGCGTCGAAAGTGCCACCCTCGTCAAAGGCGTCGAGGTTGGCAGCCTCGGCCACGAAGCTGACCTCCAGGTTCTCCGAAGGAACCTGCAGGTTGAAGTCGATGGTGACTTCAAGCTGCTGCGTGAGACCCATGAACAGGTCCAGGTCTACCCGAGTCGTGCCGTCGGATATGAACCCCTCGCCGTTGACCTCGATGGAGTTGTTGACCAACGCGCAGTTCACGGCGTAATCAACAACCGGGTCGGCTTCGGTCGGCGAGACGACCACGCGCAGCGTGTTGCCCTGACCCTCGACGCTATCATCGATGAAATCGACGTGGCCGATCGGTTGCTCGACGATGGGCCCGTCAAAGCCTATCGCGTACAGGATGAAGCGGACGCCATCGACGCCCTCCGGGAACGGATTGGGCAAGTCGCCCGGCACGTATCCCTCGATCGCGTCCCAGACGAAGACCGTACCCGACAACGGGAAGTCGATGATCGGCCCGGCCAGCATTGCCGTCGGCTCCTCGAGCGAGCAGGACGCCAGCCGCCGTGAGAGGGTGCCGAGCCCTTGCTGCAGCTCCTGCCCCTTCACGAAGTCGAAGGCCGGAAGCCCGCCGCCCCCCAACGCCAGTCCGATGAAGTCGCTCACGGCGTTGTAGCTCTGGAGCTCATCGTTCCCGGTGAGCGAGCCTACGATGTCCCCGATAGACGTAGCCATGCCCTCGGGGTCGACCTCGTCCAGAGTGGGTGCGTTGGAGTCGCTACACGCCGCCGCAAACGACAGCACGAGTGCTGACGCAGCGACGCGCGTGAGCCAGTGATACGTCGGCTTTTTCACATTTACCTCCCTGTGAGACACAACGTCATTCGGTAGGCCCAAAGCGAAGGCCTACATCTAGAAGAGAGAATCGATACAAGTGAGGACAGGGTTACCGCACCACTGTCGGGCGGTTT
Source organism: Gemmatimonadota bacterium (assembly GCA_039586255.1). Classification (GTDB taxonomy): domain Bacteria; phylum Gemmatimonadota; class Gemmatimonadetes; order Palauibacterales; family KS3-K002. Next base: position 1,437 of record JBDHKT010000457.1, read on the forward strand.
CGCTGAGGGGGTCAGCTTCATGCCAAGATACAAGAAGCTCGGCTTGATGCAAGGATTTCTGCGGTATGTGCGGGCCTACCGGTCTCGGTGCGGATGCCGATCAGCTGGGCTTCGAGGCGGAGATCCGGAACGCGAGGTAACCGGCCAGGACCAGCGAGAATAGGTCGAGCGCTCCATACCGGTTGGTGAACGCGGCCAGCACGGCGTCTTTGTTTGAGAGCATCTCCATGATGCCGGGGAGCTGCGTGCCGGCCTCCATGGCGCTGAGCGCTACGGCCGCGCCAACCGACCCGAGCGCCGAACCGAACAGAGTCCCCAAGATGCCCACGACCCGGAAGGGCATCGTGTGGCCGGCTCCGCGCAGGCGCACACTAAAGCCGACCATTACGGCAACGGCCAGTGCGAGGGGGCTGGCGCCGGTGGCTGCTGGTATCGCAAGCAGCACCCATACGATCGCTCCGGCGAACGCTCCGAGGATCGCCGCACCGACTGCACGGAGCAGGCTGGGCCCTTGCTCTGCCGGGATGGGTGCAGCGATCGCATCGTCCAGCGCGCTGGGCGTATCGAACCGGATCTGCTGGCCGGAGGCGGTCTCGATGACGGCTGTGGTCGCTGCTGCGTCGACCCCCATAGCGGCGACTTCTTCTACGTCGGGCAGGGCCCGGCCGAACTCCTCCTCCGGGAAGAACGGAGGGTGGGTCGTTTCCCCATCAAGCTGCGGCGGCCCCGGCGGCGGCGCGCCGGCGGCCGGGGCCAACTCTTCCGGGCCGCCGATGAACTCGATCCCTTCCGCGTCGCCCTCGATCAGCTGTTCCAGCTCGCTGGCGGGAGCCTCGGCAGCGGCGTCCAGATCGCTCGGCTCGCCTGGGAATGAGGGCTCGATGTCTAGCCCGTGCGACTCATCTGGAAAGGTCGGCTCGATCTCCAGGCCGCCTGGCTCACCTGGGAAAGCCGGCTCGAAGTCTAGCCCGGCGGGCTGGATGGGTTCGATGGGCTCTGCCGCTGGCGGTGGTGGCTGAGCCGGCTCCAGCGGGGCCTCTTCGGCCCACGGGTCCGGCGGCGGCATCTGTTGCGCCGGCGGCGCTTCAGGAACCGGAGGCACGGCGGCGGCCGGCTGCTGTGGCTGTGGAGGTGGGGGCGGTGGGGG
>JBDHKT010000021.1:0-10528 GCA_039586255.1 Gemmatimonadota bacterium
GATGACGGCAGCACCCTGGCGTTCATCGGCGAGGGACCATCATCCCCGCCCGACATCTATGTCTCGTCGACACGCAGATGGCGGCCGCGGCGGCTGACCGAGGTCAACCCACAGGTCGCCGGCTTCGAGCTGGGCGCGCATCGTATCCTCACCTGGCCTTCGGCCGCCGACGGCGAGGAGATCGAAGGCGTGCTCACGCTGCCGGTGGGATACAACGAAGGTGATCGCGTGCCCGTGCTCCTCGTCATTCACGGCGGCCCGTCCGGTGTCTCGAGCAATCGCTTCACCGCATCACGCGGCGCCTATCCGGTTCAGGTGTTCGCCGGCATCGGGTACGCGACCCTGCAACCCAACTACCGGGGCTCGACCGGCTACGGCGAGCGGTTCCGCGGCCTCAATCGCGGTGACATCTCGGGCCGCGACTGGATCGACATCGACTCGGGTATCGATTACCTGATCGAGGCTGGGATCGCCGATGCGGAAAAACTTGGGATCATGGGCTGGAGCTTCGGCGGCCATCATACCTACTGGGGGATAACGCAGACCGATCGCTACGCCGCGGCGAGCGCCGGCGCCGGCGCCAACGATCTCATCTCGATGTACTCGCAGACCGACATCCCGGAGTTCTATCACACCTACCTCGGCCCGAAGCCGTGGGAGGACTTCGAGCTGTACGAGGAACGCTCCGCTTACCGCAACGTCGAGCGGGTCACTACCCCGCTCCTCATACAGGTAGGCGAGCGGGATGAGCGGGTGCCGGCGGAGCAGAGCATCCAGTTCTACGAGGCCGTCAAGTCGATCGGCGTGGCACCGGTGAAGCTGGTGCTCTATCCCGGTGAACCGCACGGCGTCCGCAGTCCGCGCCACCGCCGCGACCTAATGTCGCGCAACGTCGAGTGGTTCACCCAGTGGATTCCGGTGGGCTCCGAGGTCACGCGGGCCAACTGACTTTCCGCGCGCCGTTCCGCTACGGAAAAGCCCGGAGGATTATCCTCCGGGCTTGGCGTTTGTGGGTGTTTCGACGTGGGGGCGCGCTCAGCGCGTCACGCCCTCGACCACGCCGCGCCGGATCTCCAGCTGGCGCTCGCTCGCGTTCGCCATCGGTCTGATCAGATACTCCGACCGCGTCTGCGTGGCTATATGGGCGGCACCGGTCATAGGCTCGCCGTTCCGCAGGAACTCGATGGTGAACGGCACGCCGGTGGAATCGGCGTAGATCTGTCGGAACCGCGGCGCCCAGCCATCGCCCTCTACCTCGACGTGGCCGACGCGAAGTAGCTGGTCACCCTCCTGGAGGCCCGCCTCGATCGCCGAGCTGCCCGGCACCGTACCGCCCACGAGCGCGCGCCCTTCCTGGCTGTAGTCCGTGTAGATCCCCAGTAGCGGCTCGACGATGGTGTCCACCACGAAGCCCATCCCGGCCAACGCCAGTACCTCGGCGTAGGGGAGCGCCAGGCGGCCGTCGATGTGGTCGCGGTAGAAACGCTCCATCTCGTCGTCGCCGATGTACTCGCCGACGTAGCGCAAGAAATCCTCGGTGGTGAAGCCGCGGCCGCGCTCGTAGTGCTCGTGCCACAGCCGGCGCATCACGTCGTCCATGCTGTGCCGGTTGTCGGTGGCGTCACGGATCTTGATGTCGAGCAGCAGACCGATCAGCGAGCCTTTGCTGTAGTAGTAGCCGCCGCTGATCGGGATCGGTGAGATCCAGGTGGTCAGGCTCACGTCCTCGACCGATTCCTGGTAGGGTTGGTCCTCCACGCTACTCACGTTGCCCTGCATCGATCCCCAGAATCCGGTCTCGCTGGTGAGCCCCGTGCGCACCAGAATCAGTGGGCCGTAGTAGCTGGTGAAGCCCTCTGACAACCAGAGGAGCGGTGTGTACTGCTCGTCGTCGTAGTCGTAGGGCCACATCTCGGCGGGGCGGATCCGCTTCACGTTCCAGGCGTGATAGTACTCGTGGGAGAATAGCCCGTAGGTCCACTCGCGAATCGCTGCCTCGCTCTGCAGCACCGGCGCCGGGCCGATGTCGAAATGTGAGTTCGCGTGCTCCAGGCCGCCGCCGCCGGTCGGAGTGCCTTCATACAGATAGACGAGCGTCGTGTAGCGGTCGTACGGCGGATCCCCGAACAGGTCGTGCGCGTAGTCGGCGATTTTCTGCAGCGCCTCCAGCATCTGCCGGCGGCCCGCTTCGTTGATCGCGTCGGCCGGGTAGACGGCCAACCGCGTCCAGACCCCGTCGGCCAGGGCGCTGTCGATGGCGAAATGGCCGACGAACGTCGGGTTGTCCACCAGTTCGTGATAGTCGCCGGCCAGGTAGACGCCGGGCTCACCGCTCTCCATCAGCTCGGTGGCCACGCGCCAGTCCTCGGGAAGCTCGAACCGGACACGGGCGGGGTGGTCGTACCGCTTCTCCGGGTAGACGAACAGGTTCGTTCCGTTGAAGAACCCGAAGTCCTGCCGCAGCGCGCTACCGGCCAGCGTCGGGTCATCGGCGTAGAAGTTGAAGCTTACTCGGACGCGCCGTGCGCCATCGCAGTGGATCCGCCACGTGTCTTTGTCGACCTTCTCCCAGCGGAGTGGCGTCCCATCCCCATCGCTGGCGCTGAAGTCGCGCACGTAACGGGCGTAGTTCTCGATGTGGTAGGCGCCCGGCGTCCAGGAGGGAAGCGAGACGAGTGTCGCCGTGCCGGTGGCCGGCACTACGGCTTCCACGTGGTATAGCTGGGAGCCGGGATCCTCGACCCGGACCAGGTAGTCCACCGTTCCCTGGGCGTGGCCGGTCGCCGCTGCCGCCAGCAGCACCGGCAGCAGCAGGCATACAATTCCTGCTCTCATCGCTGTTCTCCTTTTCGGCGACTACCTCGCGGTCCTGTAAGATCAGACGGATGCGCCCGGCGCAGGGTTGCACGCGTCTGTTGGCTCGTAGGCGATTGCGGTACAGGATGCACTACGAGAGATTGCGGTACGGCGTGTCAGCGGTTCCGGGTGTCCGGCGCAACCCTGCACGGCCGGCGCGTGTCCGACGGTTCGAGGGAAACCGCTGCCGGCCCGTTGCCGTAGTGCGGGTAGGCTCAGTTATCTCCTAGTGCCCAGCGGTTCTTGTGCGCCCCAGCGGAGAGGCTTCCATGCTCGCATCCATATGGTCCGACCTGCGCTTCGCCTTCCGTTCCATGGCGCGGCGCCCGCTCTTCTCCTTGATCGTGGTTCTGATCCTCGGCGTCGGTCTCGGTGCCAATGCGGCGATGTTCAGCGTCGTCGACTCGGTGCTGCTCGAGCCGCTGCCCTACCCGGAGGCCGACCGCCTGGCTTGGATGTGGGGCCGCACGCCGACGGGCAGCAGAAATACGATCTCGGCGGTGGACTACATGGACTACCGGGCCAGCAACACCGCCTTCGAGGAGCTTGCCGCTTATTACACCTTCCCCGAACGGTACGTGATCACCGGAGGTGACGAGCCGGAGGTCGTGCTGGGGACCCAGGCGACGTGGAACATGTTCCGCGCCCTGAGGGTGGAGCCGGTCATCGGCCGCGGCTTCATGGTCGAAGATGAGCAGCCGGGCGGCGGCGAGCCGATCGTCTTGAGCTACGGGCTGTGGCAGAGCCGCTTCGGCGGCGACCCGGACATCATGGGCCGGGTGCTGGTGCTGGACGAGAACGCCTACGAGGTCGTCGGCGTGATGCCCGCCGGGTTCGCCTTCCCGTCTTGGGCCCAGCTGTGGCGGCCGATGCGCATGACCGACCCGGCGGCCCAGGGTCGCGGTAACAACAACTTCCTGCTCTTCGGCCGGCTGAACCCGGGGGTCACGGTGCAACGGGCGGAGGCGGAGATGGTCGGCATCGCCCGGGGGATCGCCGAGACGTATCCCGATGTGAAACAGGGCTGGAGCGTGTCGCTCGTCTCGCTGCACGAGGTATTCGTCGGTGGTGTGCGCGGGGTGCCCTGGCTGCTGCTCGGCGCCGTGAGCTTGGTGCTGCTCGTTGCCTGCGCCAACGTCGCGGCGCTGCTGCTCGCCCGGGCCGCGGGGCGTGAGGGTGAAGTCGCGGTGCGCGTTGCGCTGGGCGCGTCGCGCGGGCGGATCGCCAGGCAGGTCCTCACCGAGAGCGTGGTGCTGGCGCTCGTCGGCGGCGTCCTCGGCGTGGCCCTCGCCTACGGCGCGCTGGGCGCGCTGAGTGACCTGGGTGCCGGCTCTCTGCCGCGCCTCGCCGGTATCGGCGTCGACGGTACGGCGCTGTTCTTCACCTTCGTGATCTCGGTGGCCACCGGCCTGCTGTTCGGGCTCGCACCGGCGTTCCAGGCACCGCAGCTCGATCTGGTTCAGTCGCTGAAGGAGGGACACCGCGGCCAGCGGCGCGCCGGCGGCCTGGGAGCGCAGAACATGCTGGTGGTGGGGCAGGTGGCGTTGTCGCTCATCTTGCTGGTAACCTCCGGACTGCTGATTCGCAGCTTCCTGAGGCTGAAGGAGGAAGATCTGGGCTTCGATCCGCAGGGCGTCATCTCCGCGGAGATCCGCCTGCCGCGAACCTACGGGCCCGAGCGGCCAGTCCAGCCCTTCTACGATGCTGCCCTCGAGCGCGTCCGGGCGCTGCCCGGCGTCGAGGCGGCGGGCGCTATCACACGCCTGCCCGTTGTCGGCGGCTTCGGCCCCTGGAACTACGTGCACGCCGAGGGGCAGCCGCCGGCCACGCCGGCGGATCGACGCGGCGCGGTCCGGCGCGTGGTGGATCCAGGCTACTTCGAGGCGATGGGCATCCCGCTCCTCAGCGGCCGGACATTCCTCCAGAGCGACGTCCCTGACGGGTCGTTTGTCATGATCATCAGCCGCCGCATGGCGGAGGAGTTCTTCCCGGGCCTCGATCCGGTCGGCCGACAGGTCGTGCTGCCCTTCGATCCGCCGATCCACGTCCAGGTCGTTGGTGTAGTGGGCGACGTGCGGCTGGGCTCGTTGGGCACGGACACACGGGCCACCATGTACTGGGCGCTCACCCAACGCGGGCGAGCCACGATGAACCTGGTCGTCCGGACCCAGGGCGACCCGGCGGCGCAGGCGGCGGCGCTCCGTGCCGCGATTTGGAGTGTCGACCCGGACGTCCCCATCTCCAACCTCATGACGATGACGTCGGTCGTCTCGGCATCCCTGGCGCAGAACCGCTTTCGGACGCTGTTGCTGGGCGCCTTCGCCGGTGTGGCGCTGCTGCTTGCCGCGCTGGGGCTCTATGGTGTACTGTCGCAACTGGTCGGCCGCCGGACGCACGAGCTGGGCGTCCGCATGGCGCTGGGCGCCGACCGTGTGCGCATCGTGCGCTGGGTGCTCCGCTACGGCATGACGCTAGCCGGGGTCGGCCTGTTGTTCGGACTCGCCGGTGCCGCCGCCACATCGCAGCTGGCTCGCGGCGTGCTGTTCGGCGTCCAGCCGCTGGATCCGTTGACGTACGTCGCCACCAGCGCTTGCCTGGCGGTCGTCGCGCTGGCGGCCGCGGCCGTGCCGGCCTGGCGGGCCACGCGGGTCGATCCGGTGGAGAGCCTCAGATCGGAATAGCGAAAAGGAGGGGGTCGCTTGAGACGCACCTTTCCGCTGCTCGCGGTCATCTGCGTGCCATCTCTTCTCAGCTGCGGCAACGGCGAGCCGGCCTGCGAGACCAGGGAAGCGGGGCTGGGGCAGCAGCGGTGGATTCTCGAGTGCGAAGCCGGCGCCGGCATTCCGGATGCCAACCTGGTCGCCAGCTACTTCGATCCGGAATGGACCGAGACCTTACCCAGCAGCGTCCACATCTACTGCTCCGATAGAGGACCCACCTTTGCGTGGTCTCCCGGGGTCCGCACCGCCGATCGCTCCGGCAGGTGGCGCGACAAAGCCGTCTTCCACCGCGTCGACGGCGGCCGGCGGGTACAGGACAGGTGGATGGTGTCCACCGACGACCGCGGTCGACCGACCTATCATCTGTTCGGTCCCAAGGCGGCGACCTTCGTCGAGGCCCTGCGCGAGGCCCGGGAGTTATTGCTCGAGACGAGGCTCGACCAGGACGAAGAGCCCACCCTCCGTCTCGTTACGCTGGAAGGTCTGCGGGAAATACTCGAACGGATCGCCTGTTTTCCTGAGGACTAGCCGCCCCGGGGCCGTGTCGATCGCACTAGTGGCCGCCGGGCGTTTCGCTCTCGCGACGGACCCTGTCCCAGATGCCGGCGCGTATCCGGTCTACCTCGCGGCGGAACCTCTCGTCCGCCCTCACGCGGTCGAAGAGCGCCGACTCGAGCACCCGCGGCTCGACCCCACTGGGTGACATGTTGTAGGCGCGTCTGACCCACTCGAGCGATGCCGCCGGATCTCCCACCCACGCGTAATAGGTCGCCAGGTCCTCGGCGCGTATCACGTCCGTGAAGACCGCGTCGCCGAGCGTCCCGGCTACCACGGCCGCGACCAGCGAGTCGACGATGGCGGCGGCTTCTTCCTGCTGCCCCATCTCGTGCAGGCAGGTGGCCCGGAGACCGGCGTGTGGTCCGAGCGCCATCGCGGCGCAGCGCTCCGCCCGACCCGCCAGCAGATGGGCGCGCGCCTCGATGGCACGTGGCAACATGAGCTCGGGCTCGAGCTCACCCGCTAGGTTCGCTTCGGCCGCCGCGCGATCGTAGAAGCCCCGGGCCAGCGCATCGTAGGCCAGCGCCAGACGGCGGCCGGCATTTTGCGGATCCAGCGCGATCGCCTGCTCGGACGCCTGGAAGGCGGCGTCGACGTCGCCGCGCTGGTTGAGGACGCGTGCGCACCAGCTGAGGACGTCGGCGGCGCTCGGCTCCAGATCGATAGCACGACGGCAGTCGGACGCCACCTGAGCTACAGGTGCGAACGAACGGCTCGCCAGGTACCCGCGTGCCGTGTAGCCGTCGGCCAAATCCGGGTCGAGCTCGATGGCGCGGTTCGCCATAGCGAGCGCCAGTCCGGCGGAGCGATAGCCGTCGCCGTCGACCCCGATTTGATAGCGATAGGCGAGCGACAGGGCGTAGACATTCGAGAGCCCTGCGTACGCATCGGCGTAGGCCGAGTCCAGGGCCAGCGCTGCTCGGAAGGCGGTGCGCGCACGGGCCAGGCCCTCCGCCGTCCGGCGCCCCAGCGAGGCTCGTCCGATCAGATAGGCCTCGTGGCCGGGACTGCGCGTGGTCGCCGGAGCCCCGGCCGGCACCGCGACGAGCGGAATCGCGTCCGCATAGTCGTCAACGAACGCTTGGGCCAGGTTGAGTGCCGCCTCGAACCGGTAGTCGGCGTTCCACTCGTAACGCCAGGTCCACAGGGTCTCTCCAGACGCGCCGTTCGAGACGCGTACGTTGAGACGAATGCCGTCGCCCGTCGCGTACAGCGCCCCGAAGACGAGCTTCTCCACACCCAGCGAGTCGGCGAGTTGGCGTGCGGTGAGCTCCAGCGCCAGCAGCCGCTCGACCGAGTAGGGGTCGCTGACCTTGATAGCGCCCAGCTGCTTGAGCCGCCCGACGACCTCATCCGTGATGCCGGCACAGAGATGCTCCATTACGTCGTCGCCGGTGCGGTTCTCGATCGGCAGTACGGCGACCGAGTCGATGAAGCGTAGGTTCGCGAACGCGGCGAGCGGGTCCTGCCGGCGCCAGGGACGCCAGACCACGACGAGGATGACCGCCAGCACGATCAGGACGGCGGCCCGCAAAGACCATCGTCTTAGAGAACCGCGCCTGGGCTCAGCCCGAGCGGGGCGAGGATCGGGAGCTGTGTCGCTCGTGTTCACTCGTCCGTGAGTCTTGTATCGGTTGTGGGGCTACAGGCGCTTGGCGGGCTAAAGATGTGGTTTCGGATGGCGGTGGGCAATTCGCGCCTCATCGGCCAGGGTGCGATCGACCGGCTGAGCGGCGACTAAAAGTCTTGGGCGGCCGGGCTAGAATGCCCAATGTTCAGTGAAAAGGGGGCGCGGTATCACGCGCCCCCTTCCGTTTATGCGGAACGAGTCGCCGAATGTCAGAGGCTTGCGGTAGTATGTCGGTGCGCTTCGATTAACTAAAAGCAGGTTCCCGTCTCAGACCTTCAGGACCAGGAGGTAAGGTCCAATGTTGAGTCGATCCATGTTTGAGAACTCCCGCCCCGGGGGTATCTCGGTTCTGGAGATCGTCGACGGCCGGGAGCCCGGCGAGCCCCGCCGATTCGTTCCGCTCAACCGCACAGAGCTTCAGGGGGATGTCAGCGGCCCGCTTGCCGCGCTCCGGCTGATCCACACCTACGGCTATACGAAGGAGCAGTGCGACGCGAAACTCGAGGCGGTGTACCGGTTCCCGCTTCCGGGTGACGCCGCCGTCACCGCTGTCGCGGTGCGCTTCGGCGATGTGGAGATCCACACCGAGCTGAAGGAGCGGGGGCAGGCGGAGGAGGAGTACGAGGAGGCACGCGAGGAAGGTCGGCAGGCGGCGCTGGTGACCCGCGAGTCGCCGGACGTCTTCAGCCTGCAGGTGACCGGGCTCGAGCCCGATCAGGACGTCGTGGTCGAGACGTGCTTCGTCGTCCGGGCGCAGACCGCGGGCCCCGGCTGGATTCTACGGGTCCCGCTCACGACCGCGCCGCGCTATGCGCGCTCCGACGAGATCGAATCGCGACATGCCGCCGGCCAGCCGCTGGCGCTGCTCCGCGATCCCGGGCATCGGTTCGCGCTCGATCTCAAGATCGCGGCAGCAGATACGGCACGGAGCGGCACCCATGAGATCGTGACGAGCGAGGAGGGCGACGGCCTGCGCGTGACGTTGGGACAGGGTGAGGTCATCCCCGATCGTGACTTCGTTCTCTCCTGGCAGCCTCGCGTCGCGGAGGACCGCGTCGGCGTCGAGCTGCTGTTACACGACGATCCCGACGACGAGTACCTGTACTTCATAGCGCTGGTCGTGCCGCCGGGTACCCACCGGCGGGGCAGCGGGGTTGCCCGCGAGGTCATCCTGCTCCTCGATCGCTCCGGCTCGATGTACGGTGCCAAGTGGGAGGCCTCCGATTGGGCGGTGAAGAACTTCCTCTCGGGTCTCGGCGAGCGCGACACGCTCGCCTTCGCTCGCTTCCACAACGTCACTCATTGGCTGCACAAGCGGCCCAAGAACGCGAGCGAGAAAGTGATAGAGGAGGCCCTGGCGTTCCTCGAGCGTGAAGACAGCGGAGGTACCGAGCTCGGGGTAGCGCTCGAACAGGCGCTCGACCTCGAGCGGACGAAAGGCGACCTGGCGCGGCATGTCTTGGTGATCACGGACGTCCAGGTCAGCGACGCCGGCCGGCTGCTGCGTCTGGCGCAGGAAGAATCGGGCGAACGAGAGCGGCGGCGGATCTCCGTGCTCTGCATCGACGCCGCCCCGAACTCCTTCGTCGCCACCGAGCTCGCCCAGCGCGGCGGCGGCGTCGCGCGGTTTCTGACCAGCAACCCCGAGGAGGAAGACATCGCTACGGCCCTGGAGGAGGTCATGGCCGACTGGGCCGAGCCGGTCCACACCGGGCTGCGAGTGGAGGTGGACCGCCCCGGCGTCCGGGCGGCGGCACACGACCAGTCGGAAGCCCCGGACGGCTGGAGCGCCATCGACCTGGGCGACCTCCCGGCCGGCCGGCCGCGCTGGGTCGTCGGCCGGCTGCTCCGGGGTGAGGTGCGGGAGCTAGAATTTCGGTTGAGTGCTTCCGGCGAACGGCTCGCGTCGCAGAGCGTCCGGCTCCCGGACGAGGGTGTGCATCGGCCGGCGCTCAAAGCGCTGTTCGGAGCGCGCCGCATCGCCGAGCTCGAGTTTCTGATGGAGTCACACCGTCTGGTCGAAGACTTCCGGGAAGAGCTGGCCCGGCTGGGCTACGACCCTGACGACATTCTGGAGGGCGCTTCCAACGGCCGCAGGAAGGTGTACACGGAGAACGTGGCTGCCGAGGGTCGCGACGCGCTCAGGTCGCTACTCGTGCGGGAAGCGATGGACTTCGGGCTGGCCAGCGGCGAGACCGCCTTTGTCGGCGTGCGGACCGAAAAGGGCGAGCGGGTCGAGGGTACGGTCGTGGTCGCGAACGCGCTGCCAGCCGACTGGTCGGACGATATCCTCAGCAGTGGTCTTATGGCGGCGCTCGCTGCACCCGGGTCGGTCCCGTCGGCAATGCCACGCGGGCCGGGGAAGATGGCGAGGAGCCTGTTCGGGGCGTCCGACGAGTCTCTCGATTCGGTGTACTATGCCATGCCGCCGGACACCACCGCGCGTTCCCGGCCCCGACGCGTTAGCCCCGGCCGGCTCGCGGTCTTTGGTGGGGTGCCCGCCTTCGTCCGCTCAGAGGCGGTACTGTTCGACTCGTCGAAGGACAAGGGCACTGCTCTGCCGGAGGAGGTCCGGCTTGGCGGCGTGCAGGTCGAGTTCACCGGTGACACACCGGAGGCCGACGCCCTCGATCCCGAACTCTGTCTGCTCGTCTTCGTGGGGGATCTCGCGTCCCCGCGGGCGCGGGTGAAGCTGGCGGACCTCGTGCGGCAGGGTGGGATGCGGCCGCTCAATGTCTTGCGGCGCGCCGGTGACGTCGTTTCG
>JBDHKT010000022.1:0-10520 GCA_039586255.1 Gemmatimonadota bacterium
GTAGGGCTCGTGCTCTACGAGGCCGCGCTCCGCCAGGCTCTTGATCATGTTGGTCACCGAGGCAGGTGAGCGCTCGAGCAACTGGGCAAGGGCCGAGGTGCTGACCGGCGAACTCTCCATCTGGAGGTGCCGGATCGCCTTCAGGTAGTCCTCAACGGCATGAGACCGGTCGCCACTTTGCCTTGTCGCCATGATTTTTCGTCCGGGCTAAAAGTCGGTTGCCCACCGTCTACCGTCAACTGTCCTCCGTATACCGTCCTCCGTCCGTTGACCTGTCTGGACCGCCCGGGTAGCTTAGCGCGGTCGGCCGTGGGCCCACCGGCTCGCGGCCTTTGTGTTACGGGAACCCAAGATTGTTGTAAGGGATGGGCCAACGCGTGATGGGTAACGACGGGTTCGACGCGCCGGGGAACGTCGCCGACAGGGTCGATCTCCACCTGCACTCCAACCGCTCGGACGGGTTGGCGGAGCCTGCGGCAGTGATCGTCGCCGCGCGGGAAGCGGGTTTGAGTGCTGTGGCCCTGACCGACCACGACACGCTGAACGGTGTCGAGGAGGCGCAGCAGGCGGCCGCGGAGCTTGGGCTGGCGTTCGTCCCCGGGATCGAGTTCTCCTGTTACGACGATAACGGGTCCACGCACCTGCTCGCCTACTTCGTCGATTGCGGCCACGCCGAGCTCGTCGAGTACCTGGCGAGCGCCCGAGAGCTTCGCGTCAAGCGGGCGGAGGAGATGGTGGGGAAGCTCAACCGGCTGGGAGTGGATGTGACGCTGGACGATGTGAAGGCTCAGGCATCGGAGCAGGGGCTGATCGCGCGCCCGCACGTGGCCCGCGCTCTGGTAGCCGGCGGCTGGGTCAAGGTCTACAACGAGGCGTTCTATCGCTTCATAGCCGCAGGCCAGCCGGCTTATGTCCCGACCTGGCGTATTAGCCCGGCCGAGGGGATCCGCCGTATTCAAGAGGCCGGCGGCCTGGCGGTCCTGGCCCACGGCGGCAAGAGTCACAGCGAGTCGGCCATCCGCGCGCTGGTGGACGCCGGACTCGATGGGCTCGAGACGCTTCATCCCGAGCACGGGCCTTACGAAGTGCGACGGCTCCGCCGGCTCGTCGCGCAGCACGGGATTCTCGAAACCGGCGGTTCGGACTGGCACGGCCCACACGATGGTCGCCGCGGGCAGTTGGCCTCGCAGCCGGTCCCTTACGAATGGTACGTTAGATTGCGTGACGCTGCAGAGGAGCGCGCCGGCGTGTGAGTCGCGGGTCGGCGCGATATAGATATGAGGATCGAGAGATGACGAACGACGTGAGCGAGAGAGAATTCGAGCTGGTGATCATAGGAGCGGGCCCGGCCGGGCTCACGGCCGGGCTCTACGCGAAACGGTCGGAGCTAAAAGCGGTCGCCCTAGAACGAGGGCTCCCCGGCGGCCAGTTGCTGAATACCGATCTCATCGATGACTACCCCGGGCTCCCCGAGATCGAAGGCCGCGAGTTGGCCGACCGCATGGAGAAGCACGCCACGAAGTTCGGTCTGCAGATCGATACCGTGACGGTGACCGGCATCAAGAGGCTCGAGGACGGCGACTTCCGCGTCGCCACGGTGGAGGGTCCTGTGTATCGGGCCCAGGCGGTCATCCTCACCGCCGGCGGCACGCCCAACAAACTCGAAGTCCCCGGCGAAGAGGAGTTCGCCGGGCGCGGCGTCAGCTACTGCGCGATCTGCGATGGCGCGTTCTTCAAGGGCGAGACGATTGCGGTGGCCGGCGGTGGCGACGCGGCCGCCGAGGAGGCCGAGTTCCTGACCCGCTACGTCGACAAGCTCTACCTAATTCACCGCCGCGACGAGCTCCGTGCACAGAAGATCCTGCAAAAGCGGGTCTTCGAGAACCCAAAGATCGAGGTGATCTGGAACTCGGTGATCGAGGAGGTACACGGGGACGAGAAGGGGATGACGGGGCTGCGGCTCATGAATGTGAAGTCCGGCGAGGCCAGCACCCTGGACGCCACCGGACTCTTCGTCTTCATCGGCTTCCGTCCCAACACCGGACTGCTCGAGGATCACGCGGAGCACGACGCCGGCGGCTACCTGATCACCGATCGCGATATGCGCTCGTCGATACCCGGGCTCTACGTCGGCGGCGACTGCCGCGCGCAGCTGACCCGCCAGATCACGACGGCCGTCGGGGACGCGACGACCGCTGTTGTCGCTGCCGAAAAGTACCTCACAGAGTTGAAAGAGGAGCGGCAGACGGCTGGCTAGTTGAATATTTAGGTTCTGGGACGGTGCAACCTGCTCGGGGGCTTCTGCGTTGACAGAAGGGCGCACACGAGTAGAATCCGAGTATCGATAATCGTTAGCGTCACGACCGTAACGACTTTAGGGAGAACGAGATAGATGGATCAGACGCAACAGACTGCTTCGGTCAACCTTACCGCCGAGGCCGCCGAAAAGGCGCGCGAGTTTCTGGCGCAGGAGAACCTCACTCCCGAGGCGGCCGGTCTGCGGGTGGCCGTGCTACCGGGTGGCTGCTCCGGCTTCCAGTATGGGCTGAACCTGGAGGAAGAGCCGCGTGAGGACGACGAGATCATAGTGTCGAACGGGATTCGTCTGCTCGTCGATCCTTTCAGCTCGCAGTACTTGCAGGGCACGGTGATCGGCTATCACAGTTCCTTCCAGGGTTCGGGGTTTACCTTCACCAATCCGAACGCCACCGGCGGCTGCGGCTGCGGGTCCTCGTTTGCCGTTTGAGGGACGAGGGCGGAGGTGCACGGGGCCCACACAGGCGGGCCTTCCTTTTTGCTGTCTCCGGCTAGACCTTATCTTCTCGTAGACATGGAGGACGGGTGAAGATCATCGGCTTTCCGGTGGGGCCCTTGCAGGCCAACGCCTATCTGGCGATCTGTGAAGAGACGGGGCGGTGTGCGCTGGTCGACCCGGGCGCCGAGGCGGAGCGGCTGCTGGCTGCCGCGGCGACCGAGGGGGCGCAGATCGATTCGATCCTGCTCACGCACGCGCACCTCGATCACATCGGCGGCGTAGCTGCCGCGAAACGTGAGACCGGCGTTCCGGTGTGTCTGCACACTGCGGATGCCGGGCTGTATCGCGCTGCGGCCATGCAGGCGCAGGGGTTCGGGTTGCAGCTCGAGCAGCCGCCCGAGCCCGATCGGGAGCTGGAGGACGGGCAGATCCTCGAGGTCGGGAGGGGGAGGTTGGAGGTTCGTCACACGCCCGGTCATTCACCGGGTCACGTCTGTCTGGTGGGCGACGGATTCGCGCTGGTGGGCGATTGTGTGTTCGCCGGCTCGATCGGCCGAACCGATCTGCCAGGCGGCGACTACACGACCCTTATGGAGTCGATCAACGAGAAACTGCTCACGCTTCCCGATGACACCGTCCTCTACTCGGGACACGGCCCGGAGACCACCGTGGGAAGGGAGCGTCAGTCCAACCCGTTCCTGACCGGAGTCTTCTAGTGGAGCGGGTGAGCGTCCGACTGAGCCCGGGAGAACTCAGCCTCGAGAGGCCCTGTGAGTAAGAAAGTACAGTCGAATAGCCGACTCGGTTGTGGTGAGCCGCGTCTCGCCGAACTGAGGGCGGCGCTGGACGGCGGCGGCCAGATGCTCATCCTGACTCATGACAACCCGGATCCCGATGCCCTGGCCAGCGCCTTCGCGCTGCTCAAGCTGGTGGAGACATTCGACGGCACCGGGGCGCGCATCGGGTTCGGCGGCTTTGTCGGTCGCGCTGAGAACCGCACGATGGTCGGGCAGCTGAAACTGCCCGTGAAGCAGACCAGCCGTGTGAGTTTCGACAACGCAGACATCATAGCGCTGGTCGACACGCAGCCGGGCACGCTCAACAACTCCCTGCCGGAAGACCGGCAGGCGACGATCGTCATCGACCATCACCCGATGCGTTCCGAGACGAAAAAGGTGAAGTTCAGTGACGTGCGGGAGGGTTGCGGCTCGACCTGTACGATAATGACGCAGTATCTGCAGGCCGCCGGTGTCCCCCTCGTAGGGGACGTGGCGACTGCCCTCTTTTACGGCATCCAGTCGGAGACGCAGGATCTCGGGCGCGAAGCCGAACAGGCCGATATCCAGGCGAGCCTGGCGCTTTACCCCGGAGCCGACCGCGAACTCATCTCCCGCATCCGCCACCCGGACCTGGGGCGCCCCTACTTCAAGTCGCTGCACCGCTCGCTCGAGCGGGCGCGCACGCGAGGCCCGGTGATCATCTCGTACATCGGCATGCTCGACTATCCGGACCTCGTCGCCGAACTGGCCGATTTCTACCTCCGCTTCGAGGGCGCCTACTGGTCCTTCTGTATCGGGCAGTTCAAGGAGGACATCGTCATCTCGATACGGACCTCGCTGCGCGATGCAGCGGCGGGTGAGCTGTTGCGTCGGGTGGTCGGCAAGGATGGGAGCGCCGGTGGTCACGGGATGATGGCCGGTGCGCGCGTTCCGATAATCGATCTGTCCGCCGAGGACGTCCGCCTGAGGGTGGAGGAGCTGGTGAACCGGTTCATCAAGGAGCTGGGCGTCGAGGATGAGACGGGCGGCGGCCTTCTGGAGTCCACCGCGGCGGGCGGGACCTGACGAGGAGCGCATCATGCTGAGCGTGGGCCTCACGGGGAACGTAGGCGCCGGCAAGTCGACGGTCGTCGCCCTGTTCGCCGGCTGGGGCGCGACGGTCATCGACACCGACGTTCTGGCCCGCGAAGTGGTCGAACCGGGCAGTCCGGCGCTTGCGCTGATCGGCGAGATCTTCGGTGAAGAGGCGATCACGGAAGAAGGCGAGCTCGATCGTGCCGCAGTGCGCCGTGTCGTCTTCGCTGATCTAGGCGCCCGCGAGCAGCTCGAGGCGGTCCTTCACCCGGCGATCCGTGCGCGTTTCGCTGAGCTTCTCGTCGAAGCGGAGGCCCGCGGCGACCGCATCGTGATCGGCGTGGTACCGCTGCTCTACGAGAAGTCGATGGAGGGTGACTTCGATGCCGTGCTGCTCATCGACGCGCCGCTCGATCTGCGGATCGAACGACTGGTGAGCAAGCGCGGACTGAGCGCCGATGAGGCCCGTGCCGTCGCCGCCGCCCAGATCCCGGCCGAGGAAAAACGAGCGCGCGCCGACTTCATCATCGACAACGACTCCGACATCCCCACACTCGAGCGCCGAGCATGGGAGACCTGGAAAGAGATCGAGAAATTGAGCCGCTCGCCGTGAGCACGCTGCGGCTCGACCTTCACGTCCACACACGGGCCTCCCACGACTGCCTCAGCGACTACTCGGATGTCATCGCCACGGCTCGCGCCCGCCGGCTCGACCGCATCGCGGTCACCGACCACAACGAGATCGACGGCGCCCTCAGAGCTCGCGACCTGGCACCCGAACTGGTGATCGTCGGCGAAGAGGTCAAGACTGCGGAGGGGGTCGATGTCACCGGGCTCTTTATCTCCGAGAAAATCCCCCAGGGAACGCCAGCGATCGAGACCGCCCAGGCCATCCGCCAGCAGGGCGGCCTGGTCTACGTGCCCCATCCGTTCGCCGGCGGTAAAGGCCTCGGCCCGAAAGTGCTGGCGGCGATCGAACCCTATGTCGATGTGGTCGAGATCTTCAACGCCCGCATCCACAAGCCAGCCCTCAACGATAAGGCGAGGCGCTGGGCGAAGCAGCGCGGCCTGGCGGGCGGCGCCGGCTCCGATGCCCACACGCTGCGCGAGATCGGGCGGGCCGTCGTCGAGGTGCCGGAGTTCGATGGGAAGGAAGGCTTCCTCGATGTGCTGCGTGCCGGACACGTCGTCGGTCGGTACTCCAGCTACCTCGTCCACCTCGCCTCTACGTGGGCGAAGATCGTGCCGCGTGCCCGCTAGTCGACCGGTAGTTGCTTGACACCTCCACCTCACGCCCGTAGAGTAGCGCGACCCTAAGCGCCATTCACTAAACCGCGAAAACACATGGAATTCCTAGAGAACGTAGTCAGCACTTTGTCCGGGTACATCTGGGATCGCGGGATTCCGATCGCGGGGGAAGAAGTCCCCTGGGTCATCATCGCTCTTCTGGGCACCGGGCTGTTCCTGACCGTGAAGCTTGGGTTTCTCCAGCTGCGCAAGCTGGGGCACGGCTTCGCGGTCACATCCGGGATCTACGACGACCCAAACGAGCCTGGCGACGTCTCCCACTTCCAGGCGCTGACCACCGCGCTGTCGGCTACGGTGGGGATCGGCAACATCGCCGGCGTCGCACTCGCCATTCACTGGGGCGGACCCGGGGCACTGTTCTGGATGTGGGTCACGGCGCTGGTCGGGATGGCTACCAAGTTCACCGAGGTGACGCTCGCCCAGCGCTATCGGGATGTGGAGAAGGAGGATCTCGACCCGTACAAGTGGGAGGGTACGGTCTCGGGCGGGCCGATGTACTACATCGAGCGCGGTCTCGGTCCCTCTTGGAAGCCGCTGGCCGTCTTCTTCGCCGGGATGCTTGGCACCACGGCGTTCCTCACCGGAAACGCCATCCAGGCGAACACCGTGGCGGACACTGTGAAGACGACTCTGGGTCTGCCGGTCTGGGTGACGGGGCTGGTGACGGCGAGCATCGTCGCCATGGTGGTCATCGGCGGTATCACGCGAATCGGGAAGGTGACCGGCATCCTGGCGCCGACCATGGCCGTGATCTACGTGACCGGCGCCCTCGCCATCATCGCACTCCACATCGATCAGCTGATCCCCAGTTTCGGGCTGATATTCCGCGAGGCGTTCAACCCCACGGC
Organism: Gemmatimonadota bacterium; assembly: GCA_039586255.1. GTDB lineage: Bacteria > Gemmatimonadota > Gemmatimonadetes > Palauibacterales > KS3-K002. The sequence continues at coordinate 6,765 of JBDHKT010000022.1, forward strand.
GAGCATCGCCGGTTCCGGTGCGGGGGTCTTTCTGCTCACGATGATCTGGGGTGTAAAGCGGGGGCTCTTCTCCAATGAGGCGGGTCAGGGCTCGGCACCTATCGCGCACGCCGCCGCCAAGACGGACGAACCCGTCTCCGAGGGCGTCGTCGCGCTGGTCGAGCCGTTCATCGACACTATCGTGATCTGCACGATGACCGGCCTCGTGATCATCATGACGGGCGTCTGGAATCTCCGCGTCCCCACCGAGATCACGCTGGGTGGCGGTGACATCGCGTTCGTGGTCGAACAGGCCGACGGCGGCTACGACGATTTCGATGATGCAGGTCAGATCCGAGTGGCGGATGGCCGTTACGTCGATTCGGGCGCCGGCGCGGTCCAGCTGACCTGGCACGAAGTCGTCGTCGAGCAGCTTTACACCGACGAGGAGCAGACGAGGCTCTTCAACGGCATTGTCGACACGGATCGCGAGATCGGCGTCGCCGAAGACGGTACCGAGTACCCGTCGCTCTTCGGGAACGCCGCCGAAAGCGGGGCGCCGCTGACAATGATCGCCTTCCAGCAAGGCCTGCCCGGGAACATCGGCTTGTATATCGTGGTGCTGAGCGTATTCCTGTTCGCGATCTCTACAGCCATTGCCTGGAGCTACTACGGCGACCGCTGCGCCAACTATTTGTTCGGGCACCGCGCGGTGCTGCCGTACAAATTCGTCTTCGTGACCATGCACTTCGTCGGGTCGATCCTGACGCTGGCAGTCGCGTGGACGCTTGGCGACGTGTTCCTGGGGATTGTGATTCTGCCCAACCTGTTTGCTCTGATTTTGCTGTCCGGGAAGGTGAAGCAGCTGACGGCGAGCTACTTCGAGCGCAAGCCGTGGGTCGAGAATCGCGAGGTGCATCGGCGCTGGAAGGAGCAGCAGAGGTAGAAAAGGCTAGATCAGTCTGTATTCAATATCCAGTAGCCAATATCCGACGCCCATTTGAGCAAGTGAACCTCAACGATCACGTGCCGGGGAGCAAGAATCAATAACCAACGATAGAGTCGTAGGACTCCTTGGATGTTGGATGTTGGATACTGAAGAAAGAGTGCCTAAGACGCCGCCCCACCGCCTCGACCTGGCACAGCGCATCGCAAAGCGACTGAAGGGTGCCACGTCGATCGCCGTTTCGACCCATGTCAACGGCGACGGCGATGGCTGGGGTTCGGCCTGTGCCATCGCCCATCACTTCGGCGGACGCGGCTGCGAGGTTCGCCTGCTCGCCGCCACCCCGTTCCCCGAGCGTTTCCGCTTCTTGCTGCCGGAAGGCGTCGAGCCGCTCGCCCCCGATGCGGGCGGCGTCGAGGCACTGGGCAGCGCCGCCATTCAGGTCGTTGTGGATGCCTCGGAGCCGAGCCGGCTGGGTGGGTTCGCGCTCCACTACGTGCGAGAGCGCACGATCGTCATCGACCATCACGCCGTCGCCGCCGGTGAGATCGAGGCCTCCCTCTCGCTCATCGACCCCGGTGCCGCTGCCACCGCCGAGCTGCTCTACGACGTGCTTCGTCAGACCGGTGAGCCCGTCGGCACGCCGGCAGCCCGGGCGCTCTACGTAGGCCTGGTGACCGATACGGGCTCGTTCCGCTACTCCAACTCTACACCCCAGGCGCATCGCATGGCGGCTGCCCTGATCGAGGCCGGCGCCGACCCCGAGGCGCTGTACCGGCCGCTGTTCGCGAACCTGAGGCCCGCGGAGCTGAGCACGCTGCAGGCGGCGCTCGAGCGCATGCAGCGCGACGAGGAGTACGGTATTACCTGGGCGGTTCTGGACCTGGACGTCTCGCGCAGACTCGGTGCGCTGGAGGAGTACGAGGCTGTCCTCGAGCATCTGCGCAATCTGGCAGGGACGGAGGTCGCGATACTCTTCCGCGAGCTCGAGGGCGGTCAGGTGAAGGTCTCGCTCCGCTCGACGGGGCCGGCGAACGTGGCGGCGGTAGCCCGGTCCTTCGGAGGCGGCGGGCACGAAAAGGCGGCCGGTGCCGTGGTGTCGGGGTATGTAGGCGAGGCTACTGAGCTGGTCCTGGCGGCTTGTCGGGCGGCCGTCGAGCAACCTCGGCCTTGAGAGTCGGCGCCGAGGGCCGTATCTTGGGACAGTCAGCGGGTGAACAAAGGCCGTAGGTCGGCCCACCGCGCGGGGTTCCCGGTTGAAGGGATGAGGGCATCTCACTCGGCCGGGTGCATGTGCAGCAGCCTATGATGCTGGGTGAGGGAGGTGGAGGCCGGTGAGCTTGCATCAGAGGAACGGCAGTGCGAATGGCTCCAGGCGTAGAATGCTCCTAAAGGGCGTGCGCGGTCCAACCAGACTGGATCGGGTGCTTCCGCTTGAGCTGCGGCTTCGAGCCATCGCCGAGAGAATTCCTGCCTCGAATATCGACGAGCTGTGGGTCTTCCCACCGCTCCCAAACCGCGATCTCGCCTGCGAGTTCATCGTTCTCGTTTGCTACGACGGTGGCGAGGGTCACCGCCGCATCCTCACATCGCACGTCGATGCCCAGTTCAAGGACCCGGAGAGCGACGAGTACGAGTGGGTACAGCGGATTCGCGAGCAGGGGACTACGCCGCATCGCTGGGTGGCGGCTCTTCCCGACCGGCTACTTCAACGACTCGCCGATGCCGGCGTGCCGGAGGTTGTCCAGGTCGGCGGCCAATCCGAGGCCTGGGAGGAAGCGGTCGAGCGCCTGACTAACGGGAACGGTTCCGGGAACGGTTCCGGCAACGGGAAAGGTTCTGGCCTGGAACGCAGCGCGCTTCTGATTGACAGCAGCGTCTTACCTGTAATAACTTTTAGTACTATTATTGAGACTGACGTTCCCGGGAAAGGCTTACCCAGCGAATTGGAATAGTGAGAGAATGGAAGTCGCGCCAAGCGGTACCTCGCAAGAGAGGCTGAGGACAGCGCTGGAAGCGGCAGGCCACCGGCACACGACGCAGCGGGCGGCGATCTATCGCTTCCTGCGTGGAGTCACGACGCACCCCACCGCCGACGAGATTTTCACCCAGGTGCGTGAGGTGCTGCCGGATATCAGCCTGGCGACGGTGTATAAAGCGCTCGAAGCATTCGTGGAAGCCGGCATAGCCCAGAAGCTGGCGCTCGGTGGCGGGCCAGCGCGCTACGACGGTCGCGTAGAAGACCACGACCATGTTCGCTGCCTGAAGTGCGGCATTGTCAGGGACGTAGTCGGCAGTCACGACGATGACCTGATTCGCTGCTTGCGTAGCGACGATGGCTTCGAGATCATCGACTACCGTTTGGAGTTGATCGGGTACTGCCCGAACTGCCAGAACTAGTCGAACGAGTTGCGCTGCATCCCTTACGTTCACTCCCGGGCTCCGGCCCGGGCCTGAATTCGAATACGCGCGGTGCCTGGCCACGCAGGTCCGCGCATTTTCTATGAGGGCTGAACGGTGTCGGCGTCTTATTCGTTTGTGCCCAAGAGGATCTTCCTGACAAAGGGAGTTGGGACGCACCGCGAGCGTCTCTCGGCCTTCGAGATGGCGCTGCGCGATGCCCGGATCGCTCGCTACAACCTGGTGAACGTCTCCTCTATCTTTCCGCCGCACTGCGAGCTGGTCGACCGCGAGGAAGGACTGGAGCTGATGACGCCGGGACAGATCACCTTCGCGGTGATGTCGCGGCTCGACACCAACGAGCCGAGCCGGCTGATCGCGGCCAGTATCGGAGTGGCGATCCCGAAGGATCGGAATCAGTTTGGCTATCT
>JBDHKT010000023.1:0-10448 GCA_039586255.1 Gemmatimonadota bacterium
TTACTCGCGAAAGGCTATACTTCGTAGGCGTGCCGCTGAACATGGAGTCCGGTGACGGAATGGTCGCGCGGCCCGTAGTTCTTGTCTTTTAGACCGGTCCGCGTTCTAACGAGGGTTTGCTGCTGACGCTACTCCATCAGCTATACCCCTCCTTGCGGGCCCTTCCGTGGCCACGGCTGCACTAGGCCTAGTCGTGGTCCAACAGCGGCCCCAACACCTCGGCGTTGGCGTGCCGAGAGGCCGCGACGCGACGCGAAAGGGCACCGCCTTGTCAGTGCGGTGCTGCCAGGTACCCCCATACGGGCTAGGTGGTCGCTCCGTTCTCTCTGGCCGTCTCTCGCCTCACAAACATCACAGGGATCGGCTTGTCTCGACCCGAGTGCTCGTAACGCTCCCGGTACTTCTCCGGTCGTAGCCCTTTCAGCAGGAAGATGAGCAGGGTGTCACTGTAGCGTTTGACCCAGGCGCCTGGCTCCCCCCGATAGAAGCCCACGGGCTCATCGACGCCATCAACGGCACGCCGCCACGCTTCCTCCTCGAGCCTGTCGGCTGCCATCTCCTTCGCGATCTTCTCCGCCGCGCGGAAAGCTTCATCGCCGTGGTCGTTCGGCCGGCCGGCGACGCCGTTGCGCCACTTGTAGATCATCGAGCGGTCCACACCAGCCGCCTTGGCTGCGAGCGTCACGTTGCCGCACCATGAGAGCGTGAGTAGGTAGGCTCTTTCTTTCTGGTGTTGAACGCTGTTGAACAGACCTGCGGCCGTCGCCTCCTCTATGGCTTCCTTCAGTGAAGCCGGCACATCGCGCTTATCCTTACACATAGGCGCCTCCCGTATCACCCCCAAGGAAAAACGGCAGCAGTCTCAGGCGCAATGAGTCAGTCCCGTCGGCCTGCGTCAGGCAACAGCAACCGATAACGGTTAGCGGCAGGGTGCTACGGTCACAGCGCTCGTTGATGTGCGCTCGGTCACGTGGCATCTTTACAAACAGCCCAATCCCTCAATAGGGAGATCTCCGTTCTGCTCCTCTCACGCTGAGGGAGTCATGTCCGAGATACCCGACCGTCTCAAGGCTGCGCTCGCCCATCGCTATGAGATCGAGCGCGAACTGGGTCGCGGCGGCATGGCGACGGTCTACCTCGCGGAGGACGTTCGTCACGAGCGGAAGGTTGCTGTGAAGGTGCTACGACCGGAGTTGGCTGCCTCCCTCGGCTCCGAACGCTTTCTGCGAGAGATCAAGATCGCCGCTAACCTTAACCACCCACACATACTTCCGGTCTATGACTCGGGGGAGTCTAACGGATTCCTCTACTACGTGATGCCCTATGTCGAAGGGGACTCTCTGCGAGATCGTCTTAGCCGAGAGGGCGAGCTTCCCGTCCCGGAAGCAGTCAGGGTTTTGCGTGAAGTGGTAGACGCCTTGACGCTAGCCCACGCTCAGGGCGTGGTTCATCGCGACATCAAGCCCGACAACATCCTTCTCTCGGGCCGGCATGCCCTGGTCGCCGACTTCGGTGTAGCGAAGGCGGTGAGCGAAGCTGCCGGCCGACAGAAAATGACGACGGCCGGCGTAGCGTTGGGAACTCCGGCTTACATGGCCCCGGAGCAGGCCATGGCGGAACCAAACGTGGACCACCGCGCCGACATCTACGCCATAGGCGCGGTGGCTTACGAGCTGCTAACCGGTCACCCGCCGTTTGGCGGGCACAGCGCGCAGGCGATTCTAACTGCCCACGTCACCGAGACACCCGAACCTGTTACCACTCGGCGATCGTCTGTCCCGCAGGGCCTTTCAGACTTGGTGATGAAGTGCCTCGAGAAGAATCCTGCGGACCGTTGGCAGAGTGCCGAGGAGTTGCTGCCACAGCTCGAGGCGCTCGCGACGCCGAGTGGGGGCATAACACCCACGGATACGAGACCCGTTCGTTCCGTGAGTGGGATGCCGCGCATACGGATGCGGTGGACCGTGGGAGTGATTACAGTGCTCAGCGTGGCGGCCGTGGTGGCTGTGATAGGGGTTCTCAAGCGCAGTTCGGCGCCAGGTCACTTAGAGGGTTTGGATCGTGTCGCGGTTCTGCCAATCGAAAACGCGACCGGTGATACCGCGCAGAATTACCTCGCGGCGGGAATCACACGAGAGCTCATCACTGAGCTCACAGGCGCCAAAGTGCGGGTCAAAGGGTATCGGTCAGTGGAACGATACGCCGGCAGCGATCTTCCGATCTCCGAGATTGCGCGGGACATACAGGCGGACGTGCTCTTGCTGGGCTCCCTGCATCGACTCGGCGATCGGGTGCAGCTCCTCTTAGAGCTGACCGACCCGACGACCGGAGAGAACCTATGGGCGCGAAACTACGAGGCTGGAGGGGATGAATTTCCGGTGCTGACGCGGTCGGTCGCGCAAGATCTGGCGGGTGAGCTTGGGGTTACGAGCAGTGAAGCGCCGACCGTACGAGCCGATCGCGTGACGTCCGAAGCGTACGCGGAGTACTTGCTTGGCAAGCACCAGGCCGAACGGTACACGTCGGACGGGTTTCGTCGTTCGATCCAGCACCTCACCCAAGCGGTCGCCATCGATTCGTCGTTCGCCCCGGCGTGGGCTGGCTTGGGATACGCGTACGAGATTGCGGCCAGTTATGGGTTTGCTCCCGCCGAGGAGGCGCATGCGAATGCCGCGGGCGCCATAGACCGTGCTCTGGCGCTCGATCCAGATCTCGGTCTTGCCCATTTGGCACTCGCGCGGTTGCGTCAGCTTCGCGACTGGGACTTCCCCGGCGCCGAGGAAGCCTACCAGCGAGCGATCGAGCTGTCTCCCACCTCGGAGGCTTACGAATTATATGGATGGTTCTTGGAGCAGTGGATGGGCAGGGCCGACGAAGGTGTTCGGGCGCTCGAGCAGGCTGTGGAGATCGATCCTACCTATGTGCTCATGCGTCTCGACTTGGCGTGGCGGCTGATTGGCGCTCGCGACTTCGATCGGGCCCAAAGAGAAATCGACATCGCGCTCCAACTGGATTCACTATACCCCGAAACATGGGCTGCTCAGGCTACGATCCATGCCACGAGGGGCCGGTACGTAGCGGCACTCGCCGCAATTGATCGTTATGGGGAGCTGGCGGGGGAAGATGTCGTCGGGTGGCGGGGCTACTACCAAGCCATGTCGGGGCGGGATGCCCAGGCACGCGAGGCCTTGACCGAGCTTGAGGCCCGCGGGCCGGACGATCTCTTCGCCGTGGTGTCGAGGGCGAGTATACATGTCGCACTGGGCGAACCGGATACAACATTTGCTCTTCTTGAACAGCTGATGGAAGCGCGCCAGGCTTGGAGCTGGTTTAGGGCAGAATGGGATCCGATCCGCGATGATCCGCGGTATCGAGCATTATTGCAGCAGATTGGTGTGAGTGACCGCTGATCGCCTCACCGCCTCGGGAGTCGCGCTGCTGGAGAAGAGCGAGTAGTCAAACTGACGCCGCTCGTTGATACGGGGCCTTTAGCATCCCATCTTTGAGCACAACCGGGTGCCCCTAACCCCACATTCCTCAGGCCGCAGGTGGCAGCTATGTCCCGTCTCAAGCGGCTGATCGTTGAGATCCACCGCCGGTCGCTCTGGCAGGTGCTATTGATCTACTGCGGCGCCGCCCTCGTGGCGTATCAGGCTGTCCAGGCGCTGACGGAGGGACTGGGGCTACCGCAGTGGTTTCCCGCGTTCGCCATTGTGCTGTTCATCGTCGGCCTGCCGATCGTACTGGCGACGGCGTGTGTCCACGAGGTCATGCCGCGGACGGTGACACCAGCAGAGCCGACTCCCCTGACGGAAGCCGAAGCAGCCAGAGTCGAGGCTGAGGCAGCCGCTGTTCACCTCGAAACCAGACGCAGACATCGTTTCCTCACCTGGCGCAATGCGGCCGCGACCTTCGTTCTTGTGCTGGCGGCATGGGGTGTCGTGGCAGCGGGCTGGATGCTGTTCAGTCGCGGCGCGGACGAAAGCGCGACTGCCGATTACCGCCCGTCCGTGGCCGTCCTACCGCTGGAAAACAGGAGCGGACTCGAGGAGGACAAGTACTTCACCGACGGCATCCACGACGAGATCCTCACCCAACTCTCCAAAATCGGCGGGTTGAGCGTGAGGGGTCGCACGTCCGTGATGGAGTACCGTGACACTCCGAAGAACCTCCGTCAAATCGGCGAGGAGCTAAATGCCCGTTACCTCGTGGAAGGGGGAGTGCAGCGAGCCGGAGAAACCGTACGGATCAACGTCCAGCTTATCGATGCCGAAGCCGACGAACATGTCTTTGCCGACACCTACGACCGGGAACTCTCGGTGGAGAACCTGTTGGCAGTCCAGCGGGAGGTCGCCCTACGTATTGCGGATGCGTTGCAGGCGACGTTCACCGCAGAGGAACGGGAGCGGGTAGAACAAACGCCGACCGACAATCCCGAGGCGTACGACTACTACCTGCGCGGACGGTACTACTTTCACCAGCGCACGCCAGACGGCCTGAAGCGAGCCATCGAAGCGTATGAAGAAGCAATACAGCTGGACTCAGCCTTTGCGCCCGCCTACGCCGGCCTCGCGTCTGTCTACGCCGTCTCGGTGCTGTTCGATTATCGCTTTGTGCCTGATCCTCATTCGGCAGCCCTTCGAGCTCTTTCTATGGCTGATGCCGCTCTCTCACTAGACCCCAACTTGGCAGAGGCATATGCAGCTCGGACATACATTAAGACGTTTCTCTGGGTCCCATTCCAAGATGTCGTCAGGGACGCGAGACAGGCGATTCGATTGGAGCCAAGCTCCGCAGATGCTCATGGTTGGTATGCGCACTTGCTTGTCAGGGAGCGGCGCATCGATGAAGCGATCCGCGAGGATTCCTTGGCGATCGGCCTGGACCCTTTGGCACCGGGGCGCAGGGCTGGCTTTGCTGGGAATGCGGCCATTGGAGATCGATACGAGCTTGCGCTCCGCGAGGCGGATCGGGCTCTGGCACTGGTCCCAGGCCTTTCAAGCGCGAAGGTGGAAAAAGCGCTCTCCCTCCTAATGCTGGGACACTTGGATCTATGCGTGCAGCTCGATCTAGGCCCTTACGAAGGTCTCAGGGCTATGTGCCTCTATACCCAAGGGGAGGTCGTTGAAGCATCGGCGATTATTGACTCGCTGAGCACGATGGTGATTAACGGAACATTCCCTGATTCTATACACGGCCTGGCGAACCCTGCAGCTTCCATAGCTACCTACTACGCCTGGATTGGAGACGCGTCAGCATCATTGGCTTGGTTTGAGCGGTCTATTGCACTGTCACCAACGACGGTGCTTTTCTTGTCCCTCGAGTCAAGTGTCTTCGACAATGTTCGGGGCGACGCTGATTTCTGGATCGGGATCGAACGGTTGCGGCATGACCTGCGGACACGAGTAGGCGAGCGCGGATAACATGCCTGCGTTCGCACCCACGCTTCCAGGCGCTGCTGGAGAAGCACAAGTAGCCGGACTGCCGCCGCTCGTTGATACGGACCCGCCAGCATCCCATCTTGTGAGCACAACCGGGTGCCCGTAATCCCACATACCTCAGGCCGCAGGTGGCAGCTATGACCCGTCTAAAGCGGCTGATTCTGGAGATTCACCACCGCTCCCTCTGGCAGGCGCTGCTGATCTACGTGGGCGGCGGTGCCTCGATCCAGCCGACGCAACGTCACGCGCGAAGTCCCAGAAAGAATCAGGGTGCCTGTATGATTACGCGACTCATTCCGAACTCGCCTTTGTCATCCGTGGTAATCGCCGCCTTCCTATCGCTCCCGTGCGGCGCCCCAGTCACCGCACAAGAGACCGATTGGCCCACGATCGAATTCGAGACCACCGGGGTGACGGATCCCGAACTGGCTGTGTCGCCGGATGGCGGGACGCTGGTCTTCACGACACTGGGACACCTGTTCCGGTTCCCGGACGGTGGCGGGGCAGAGCAACTGACCTTGCAGCAGGCCGAGCCGTCTGTCTCGAAGGTTGCGGACGTTCCTTGGCCTGTGTCGGTGTCTCCTGACGGTCGGCTCGTCACCGGGTTCTTTGGCACGCCCGCGGGCAACCTCGCTGTCCGCGACCTTATCACTGGAGAAACACGTAACCTTACTGAACAAGGCTACCCGCAACTCCACATGGGGTCGCTGTTCTCACCTGACGGAGACCAGATCGCCTATGTGTGGCACAACGAGCATGACTTCGATGACCTGCGCCTGATCCAGACTGACGGATCTGACCAGAGGCTTCTGTTCCGCGATGCAGACGTGCGTTCGGTAGGTGTGAAGGACTGGACCGAAGACGGATCGCGGATTCTCGTTACAATCGTGAAGTTCGACGCCACCGCGGAGGTTGCCTACGTCCCGGTGGCCGGTGGCGTCCCTGAAGTCATTGTCTCGCTGAATCCCGGTGAGCCGTTGCCGCAGGCAATGGCCATATCTCCGGATGGCCGGTTCATCGCTTACGATGTGAGCACAGAACCTGATGGATCAGCACACGACATCTGTTTGATGTTGGGGGACGGAAGTGCACCGAAGCCAATCGTTCAGCATCCTGGGGATGACCGTCTACTAGCTTGGTCTCCAGACGGTAAAGGAATCCTATTCGCCAGTGACCGCAGGGGGAGCGTCGATATCTGGCTGGCATCGGTGTCCGACGGGGTATCTCGGGGAGATCTCCGCCTTCTCAAGCGGGATGTCGGTCAGTTCACCTCTCTTGGCCTTGCTCGCGACGGTTCTTACTACTTCGGCGTCAAGCGCTACGGCTCCCAGCTCTACATCGCGGATCTCGACCGTGAGACAGGACGGCTCGACGGCTCACCGCGCATCGTGGCGCCAGCTTTGCACCGTTCCGACGTGGACTGGTCACCTGACGGTCGGTACCTGGCCTACGCTAAGTCAGGTGGCGGAGTGCTTGAGGGCTCCTGGGTACTAGTGGTGCGCTCACTGGATACGGGCGAGGAAACCGAGTTCACCTTGCAGATCGACGTACTGCATGAGCTGCATCCCTCCTGGTCACCCGATGGCCAGCTGCTTCTCGTCAGCGGGTGGGAACGTGGCGCCTACCCCAGAGTAGGGGTGTACACAGTCAGAGTCGAAACCGGCGAGGTCACCACGCTCTTCGCCAGTGAGTCTGTATGGCGACGGGACATAGCCAAGTTCGAATGGTCGCCTGATGGACAGGCGCTGTTTTATAGAGAAGAAGGCGGCGGCTGGAGCATCGTGATGCGCGAACTGACATCGGGGCAGGAAACCTACCTGGTCCGCGATGCACAGCCGCCATGGCATAGGAATGGTACTCTGTCACCGGACGGCCGCATGTGGGCAACTGCAATCTACGACCCCGACCGTCGTAAGGATGCTCTGGTTGTGATGTCACTGAAGGACGGTGAGCGTCAGGTGCTTCTAGAGCCCCCCGAGCGGATCGGGCCTCACGCGTGGACGCCCGACTCACGTCATCTGGTGTATCAGAGCCAGGGTCACCTGTGGCGAATCTCGGCAGAGGGTGGTGACCCTGAAGAACTCGGAACATTGGGGGCAGACACGTACCGCCGCTTCAACGATCTGAGCGTCCACCCAGATGGCCACCGGATCGCCTTCGTAGCCGAGACGGAGTCCAAGTCGGAGGTCTGGAAGATTACGGGGTTGCTCGCAGCGAGGTGAAATGGGGAGCACGCGGCACAGGCTGACGGATCTGGTTTGAGGTCCGAATCCTGAAAACTTGGGTCGCAGACAAGGTTCTCGCTAACGGCGTTCCCCATGTCACCGCCCTCGACGAAAGCTAATCCGCTCTGGGACCCCTCTTCGCGACCATCCACGCTTCCAGGCGCTGGTGGCGAAGTACGAGGGGTAGCGCTCAGCCTCCTCCACTGTTGGGACGAGTGTTGGGACGCTCATGCCGCACCGCGTCGGCTAGAATCGGTTACAGTCGCATTCCGTTTCGCCGACAGCCGCGGCACGGTCGGCTTCCGTCGGTTCTCGTCGGTTCCTATCGCTTCTGGTGACGTGCCCTCGAAATGCGGCGCCCTAACGGGCTTGTGGGTTCGAATCCCACCCCCTCCGCTTTGACGAACGCGGCCCTGGCCAGGCAGTTGAACGAGTTGGAAGTCTGGTGCCATCCGTTCGTGGTCGGTGAGCTCGCCTACGGCCAACTGGAGGCCCGGTCCGAGGTCCTGTCTCTATTGTCGGCTCTACCGCAGGCCCCGCTGGCCGGGCACGACGAGGTGCTTGCCTTTGTGGACTCGAACCGATTGGCGGGGACAGGGATCGGCTGGATAGACGCCCACCTGCTGGCCGCGGCTCGCCTTGCGGGCGCCGACCCGAATCCACAGACCTCTTTCAGCGACCTGCTAGACAGGCTGGGCCCCTTCTTCACGCCTCTCCCGCTGCGTCGTAGATTGCCCCGAACCTCGTAGATTGCCCCCGACCCACAAGCCGGAGCAGAGGTATGCGCCACCAGCTTTGCACCGCCGCGCTGCTAGCCGTTACGCTAGCCACCCCACTCTTCGCGCAGTCGCCTCGCACCTTGGAGATCGACGACCTCTTCGCCGTGAGGCGCGTAGGCGATCCCCAGATCAGTGCGGACGGGGATTGGGTGGCCTACACGGTGGGCCGCACTATTCTCGAGGACGAGAAATCCGAGACCCGCATCTGGATGATCCCAGCCGAGGGCGGCGCGGCCATCCCGATGACGGCCGAGGGCTACTCGGCGAGCCGGCCGCGATGGAGCCCCGATGGGAAGTACCTCTCGTTCATGGCGTCCAAGAACGATGGCAAGACGCAGGTGTGGACCCTCAACCGCCTGGGCGGTGAGGCGCAGCAGCTGACTGACGTGAAGCAGGGGGTATCCAGCTACGACTGGTCGCCCGACGGGACGAGATTATTCCTGTCTATCCGAGATCCCGAGGAAGAGGATGAGCAGGAGGGGGAGAAGAAGTCGGAGACGCGCGAGCCGTGGGTCATCGACCGGCTCCAGTTCAAGCGTGACCGCACCGGCTATCTTACGGGTAATCGACACACGCATCTCTACGTCTTCGACGTGGCGACCGAGGAGCTCACGCAGATCACCTCCGGTGATCACGACGAATCGCAGGCGGTGTGGAGTCCCGACGGTACGCGCGTGGCGTTCGTGAGCAACCGCACGGAGAACCCCGACGCCAACTCGAACAGCGACATCTGGATCGTCGCAGCCGACAACACCGACAAAGGCCAGACGCTGCTGCAGGTGACGACGAACCCGGGCTCCGACGCCTTGCCGGCCTGGAGTCCGGACGGGAGGTGGATCGCGTACGTCACCGCCACCGAGCCCGAGATCATCTGGTATGCCACGGACCACCTCGCGGTCGTGTCGTCGAGCGGTGGAGAGCCAGGGCTGTTGACCGCGCAGATTGACCGCAACTTCAGTGGACCCCGATTCTCGGCCGATGGACGCTCAATCTACGCACGGCTCGAGGACAGCGCCGAGAACCATCTGGCGCGGGTGGGCGTCGGGAACGGTCGGGTGGAGCGACTGACGAGCGGCGGCCTCTCCGTGCGAGACTTCGTCATGGGGCCCGACAGGGTCATGGCTGCGCTTGTCGGCCATCTCGACCGGCCCAACGAAGTCTTCATGCTCGAGCGGAACGGGCTGCGACAGCTCACGCACGAGAACGACGAAACGCTGGCCGGCCTCCGACTCGCCGAGGTCAAGAACGTCCAGTTCCCGAGCAGGGACGGGACGGAGATCGAGGGTTTCATCTACCTGCCGCCCGGGTACCAGGAAGGGCTTCGCTATCCTACGCTGCTGCGCATTCACGGCGGCCCGGTCTCCCAGTTCTCCCATAGCTTCAACTTCGAGGCACAGCTTTTCGCGGCGAACGGCTATGTGGTCGTGACGGTCAACCCGCGCGGCTCGTCGGGGTACGGCCAGGAGTTCTCCAGGGCCATCTGGGCCGATTGGGGGAACAAGGACTACGAGGACGTGATGGCCGGAGTGGACTACGCCATCGAACAGGGCTACGCGGACCGCGATCGCTTGGGCGTTGGCGGCTGGTCGTACGGCGGGATCCTCACCGATCACGTCATCACCAAGACGCAGCGGTTCAAGGGAGCGATCACCGGCGCCAGCGAGGTGCTCTACGTCGCCAACTACGGGCACGATCACTACCAGCGGCAATGGGAGGCGGAGCTGGGACTCCCCTGGGAAAACCGTGAGGCGTGGGAGCGCATCTCGCCGTTTAACTCCGTCGAGAATATCGTGACGCCCACGCTCATCATGGGCGGCGAAAGAGATTGGAACGTGCCGATTCTCAACTCGGAGCAGCTCTACCAGGCGCTCCGCCGCTTGGGGCGCGAAACGCAGCTGGTGGTCTATCCGGGGCAGTCACACGGCCTCCGGGTTCCCTTGTATCAGAAGGATCGGTTGGAGCGATATCTGGCTTGGTACGACAAGTACGTGAAGCAGGCGGGG
>JBDHKT010000458.1:0-2553 GCA_039586255.1 Gemmatimonadota bacterium
GGTCATCTACTCGGGGAACTAATCGTGCGATCTCCGGGCATCGAGTCCCTTCGCCGACGACGCGGCTTCTCGCTGATCGAGTTGATCGTCGCGTTGACGCTCGGCGTCATCGTCCTGGGCGCCGCGATGGGCTACCTGCTCAGGGAGATGCGCTCGCTGGCGGGCAGCGAGATTCGCCAGAGCGTCAGCCGTAACGGCCGCTACATCGGCGTGTCGTTGCGGCACGACATCCAGAAGGCCGGCATCGACATCGAGAGCACGGTCGTCTTCGGCACGGTAAAGACCTGGCCCGGTGACTACGGCGACACGCTGGTCGTACTCCACGTGCCCTATCTGCCCGAACCGGCATCTGTGCACTCCCTCGTGCCGCCGGCCGGGACCGACGACCCGCTAACGGGGGACGGCACATGCGGCTCGCGCTGCCTCGATCTTCTCAGAGGCCCGATCTCGCCGCTCGAGATCGAGCCCGGCGATCTGGCGCGACTGCAGGTACGCGCCACGCGGCGATTGATACTGATCGAGGACCTGGTCGATGCCACCGACACCACGTTTCAGGTGACCTTCACCGAGGCACCTGTCGTACTGAGACAGGCGGCGGGCCTCAGCGGCAGTCTGCAGTTGACCCGCTCCGGCACGTTCGTGCAGAAGCTCGTGCCGATCATCTATTACGTGGACGACGAGCTGCAGCTCCACCGCGCCGTGCGGATGAACCTAGACGGCTCGCCCCGCGGCGACATCCTGGCCTACGGCGTGGAACGATTCGAGGTGAAGCTCGTGTTCTTAGATGGTGACGAGCTCGACCAGGCCAACCCTACGGACACCGACGACTCGAACGACTACGACGATATCGTGGCCGTCAGGGTATCGGTGACAGTGGTCGCCGATCGAGCGGACCCGCGCGTCAACGCCGGTGAGCTGGTGAAGCGGGACTACGAGTGGACGATATCGCCCCGCAACCTGAGGTATCAACGGTACCGCTAACGAGTGGCGAGACCAGGAGGCGCTATGGCGAGGGATAAAATGCCACGAGATTCACGGCAGGACCGGGTCGCCAGCCGTCTGGCTGACAGGCGCGGGCTGGCGCTGGTGGCGACGCTTCTGGTGCTCACCGTGATGGCCGTCCTGGTGGCTGCCGCGGTCAAGGCGTCGATGACTACGGTCCGCACTTCGGGCATGGAGTACCACGAAGCCCGCGTGTTCTACGCCGCCGAGGCGGGGGCGGAGGCGGCGCTCTCGCAGCTCAAGCTGGCGCTCCAGGACGGGTACATCTCGGACAGCGAGCTGACCGGCATCAACCCACCGGCGCTCGAGGAGTTCAGTTTCGACAGCTTCTCGGTGCAGCGCGTCGACACGGCGGTCGTGGAGGAGATCAGCGCCGGGCCCTACTCGGGCCTCTGGGCGCTGACCCAGAACGTCGAGGTCTACTCGCTGGCCTCCGATCCCGGCGGCAATACGTCGGGCGTCGTCCTGGCGGCCAAGGCCCAGGCGATCCCGATCTTCCAGTTCGGCGTCTTCTACGAGGAGGACCTCGAGGCGACCAACGGACCGCCGATGACGTTTGTTGGGCGGGTCCACTCGAACGGTAACATCTACCTCAGTTCGGCCAACGCCTGGTACATGGAGATGATCACGACGCCGAACAAGGTGATGCACAACCGCAAGGACCAGAACCGGGTCCTGAACGGCGTCTACGTCTTCAATCCGGTGACGACCGACAGCGTGGCTCTCGACTTCGACAGTCGGACGATCCCCGGCGCCGAGGCGTTCAAGGCGGAGAGCTGGGCGAAGTTCGACGCCCAGCTACGGACCGACGCCTTCGAGGTCGACTCGCTGCGCCTGCCGCTGCCGCCCGGCGTCCCGGCGGTCGAGCTCATCCGTCCCCGGGAGGTGGACGACGGCGATGCGGAGAAGTCGGTGAAGTTCGCCTGGAACGCCGACATGTATGTGACCGCGGATCTTACGGACCTCCGGCGGCGGGACGCGGTCTGCGGCGCGACCGGCGCACCGCCCGACGAGGCGAGCGGTGAGATCATGATTACCCAACACAGCCCCGTCTACCCCGGTGCCGGGTGGGTCACGTTTACTGCCAGCCACTCGCTGCTCGCGTGCGACGAGTTCGATTCTCGAGTGACGCTCAAGATCGACGGCGACGAGTGGCAGTACGACGGCACCATGTCGACCTGCACCTTCCAGGCCTTCGTCGGCAACGATGCCGACCAGCTGGAGATCGAGATCGAGATCGAGTCCGACGGGTACGTGCAGCTCGATGACGACATCTTCGGCAAGGTCAAGTGGCTGCTCACCGGGATGGCCGGTACGGGCAGCGACCCGACGCCGTGGCCGAACTTGGCGGTACAGCGCCCCACAGGTTTCCAGGTGCCGAGCGCCAGCGATGTGTGCAGGATCTTCCAGTGGGACTGGTCGGCGTTCTATGACGGTCGCGAGGAGGAACTGAAAGACGTTTTGAACATCGACGTCACCGAGCTCGCCAGTTGGGCGGGCTCCGACACCACGCGCGCCGCCCGGATCATCTAAGTCGAGTTTGTGGCACCG
>JBDHKT010000459.1:0-2553 GCA_039586255.1 Gemmatimonadota bacterium
GATCAACGGCGTTGCCTTGAGCGTGATCGCCCTGCAGGCGGGCGGCGAGTTGCGTCTCGGGCGCGTGGGTGAGAGGCTGGCGAACATCCTGACGACCACCGTACTGCAGATCATGCTGATCATGGTGGGCGTGGCGGCTGCCGTTTTCTTGGCGAGCGGGTTCTTCCCTTCTCTCGACGGCCAGGGACACCGCGTCGTCCTGGCCGTCGCGCTGATCTTCGGGCTCGTGGCGGTGGCCAATTCGCCCGCCACGATCATTGCTGTGATGACCGAGCTTCGCGCGCGAGGCCCGCTCGCCGATACAGTGCTCGCGGTCAGCGTGCTCAAGGACGTTCTTGTTCTGGTGCTGATCGCCGTTGTCATCCCTGCGGCCGTAGTACTAATCGAGCCGACGAGCGCTTTCGATTACCACCAGGTGGGTGAGCTCAGCTTCAGGATCGTCCTGGCTCTAGCTTCTGGTGCCGTCGTCGGCTGGCTGATCGGCCTTTATCTGGAGAAAGTCGCCGCCCAGCCCATCCTCTTCGTCCTCGCCGTGGCCTTCGGTATCGTGGAACTGACGGAAGTGCTCGGGCTGGATTCCGAGTTCTACATCCTGATGAGCATGTCCGCCGGTTTCGTGGTCCAAAACTTCTCGATACAAGGACCGCGGTTCGTCCGGGCACTTGAGGCCAACTCGCTGCCCCTCTACGCCCTCTTCTTTGCGGTAGCAGGAGCCGATCTGGACCTGGGGGTCATCCCCGGCGTATGGAAGGCCGGGCTCGTGATCATCGTTGCCCGTGCCGCGCTGATGTATCTGAGCACGTATCTGGCCGCCGTAACCACGCGTGAGCTGGCGGTGATCCGTCGATATGCCTGGACGGGTTTCATCGCTCAGGCGGGCGTAACCCTGGGAGTGGCAACGATTGTCCGCGAGCGCTTCGCGGCCTGGGGAGGTGCGGAGGTGGCGGCGATCGTCATCGCAATGATCGCAGTCAATCAGCTGGTTGGTCCGCCTCTTTTCCGTTTCTCGCTCTTGAAGGCCGGAGAATCGAACCCAGACCCGGCAAGAAGGTCGTCGACTCGATGATTACTGCCTGTCTCCTGGCCCTGCTGTCCGTGGCCGCCCAGCCCGCTGAGGCCGACTCAGGTGCGATCGCCAACCCGTTCGCCGGCTTCGAGACCCACCGGCTGGCCAACGGTCTCAAGGTCTGGTACAAGCACCTGCCAAGCGACCCTGTGGTGTCGATCAGCGTGGCTCTGCCGTTCGGCTCTGACCGAGATCCGCGCGGAAAGGAACAGCTGGCACATTTCACGGAGCACATGCTGTTCAGCGACCAGCCGGGGCGTACCGAGGAGGAGATCAGGCGCGAGATAGAGGAACGCGGCGGCGTCTACAACGCGTCCGTTACGCCGGACCGCACCTTTTACTACGTGCGCATCGGTCGCGAGAACGCGCTCTACGCGCTGGAGTGGTTGTATCGAGTCCTGGCGCCGCACGCCATGGCCCCAGAGGTGGTCGAGCAGCAACGGGAGCCCGTGGCTCTCGAGGTCCGCGCGCGTCCGCGCCAGCTCTTCGATTGGCTCGAAGCCTATTATCTCAACCCGCCGCTCCTGAGGACACCCGGGTTCTGGGAGCAGGAGTTCGGGCTGGAGACCTGGAGGGCCCGCGACTACTACCCGTTCAGGAGCCTCTACAGCGTCACGGCCGGCGACCTGCTTGGTTTCTACGACATCCACTACGTGCCGTCCTTGATGACGCTGACGATCGTGGGTGACATCGCCCGCCGGGCGGTGCTCGACGGGGTCGCCGAGACCTTCGCCTCCCTTCCGCCCCGGGCCGAACCGGAACGCGCGCCTGCGGCTAACGATCCTGGGCGCTACCGCCAGTCGGTGTTCTGGGCCTACAGGGCCAACGTCTACTACAGCAACCGCTTCAAGTTCTACGGCCTGTCGGCCGAGCAGGAGGTGACGCTGGTCTTCATCAGGCAACTGCTCAGCAAGCGCCTGAACGACCAGCTGCGTTTCGGTGAGCGGAAGGCCACGTACGGCATCAGTGTCGGGATCGTGAAGCGTGGCGGTGCCGGCTATCTGCACGTTAGCGGCGGGATCAAGTCGGAGGAGTTCGAGTTTGCGAGGGGGGTCATTGAAGGTGAGCTGGAGGCGCTGCGCACAGGTACGCTCTCGCAGGCGGAGTTCGATGAAGACCGATCTGCAGTGACGCGGCAATTAAAAGTGAGCAACGCTACCTCGGAGAACCTGGAGGGTTGGGTACGAAGTGCGTTTTACGACCCCCGGGTGCACGACGACTTCCCGGACCTGGTCGCGGCGTTCGAGGGCTTCACGAGAGAAGAGGTCCAGTCCTTCGCCAGAGAGCTCCTGGTGCCGGAGCGCCAGGTTCTCACAGTAGCATACCCCCATCCGCTGACGCAGGGGACGCTTGTGGTCCTGGTCGCGGTGCTCGCCTGGCTGACTGTCCATCTGACGCGTCGACGGCTGGTTCGCCCCGTAGACATGACGCGCATCCGGTACGTGGCACGCTTCAGGCTGCCGAGGGCCTATTCAATAGTGGCCACG
>JBDHKT010000460.1:0-2547 GCA_039586255.1 Gemmatimonadota bacterium
AGGGGATCGACGTCAAGCCGCAGCCGGAGCCCGACGGTCCGCCGCTGCGCTGGAACTGGGATACCCCGATCCTGATCAGCCCGCACTCCGCCGCGCGGGTCTACTTCGCATCGCAGATCCTCTTCCGCAGCGACGACCGCGGGGATAACTGGCGGGCAGTGAGCCCCGACATGAGCCGCGACATGGACCGTAACACCTTGCCGGTCATGGGCCGCATCTGGAGCGTTGACGCCATCGATAAGAATCGCTCGACGTCGCTCTACGGTTCGATCGTGGCGCTGACCGAATCGCCTGTCGTAGAGGACCTGCTCTACGTTGGCACCGACGACGGACTCATTCAGGTGACCGAGGACGGCGGCGCCAACTGGCGGCGGATCGACGGCGTCGGCGAGGTCCCGGAGATGACCTACGTCAACGACCTGGAGGCATCGCTGCACGACGAGAACACCGTCTTCGCCGCCTTCAACAATCACAAGCGCGGCGACTTCAAACCCTACGTCTACAAGAGCACGAACCGTGGTCGCTCCTGGACGTCGATCACTGGCGACCTGCCCGAGCGCGGCTCCACCTACACGATCGTCCAGGACCACGTGAACCCGAACCTGCTCTTCGTGGGAACCGAGTTCGGGATCTTCTTCACCGTCGACGGCGGCTCCAAGTGGATCCAGCTCAAGGGTGGTATGCCCATAATCGCGGTGCGCGACCTGGTGATCCAGCGGCGCGAGAACGACCTGGTTGCCGCCTCCTTCGGTCGTAGCTTCTTCGTCCTCGACGACTACACGCCGCTGCGCACGCTCAGCGAGGACCTGCTCCAGCAGCGCGCCCACATCTTCCCGATCAAGGACGCCATGTGGTTCGTGGAGGCGCGGCCCTTGGGCGGCGGCGAAAAGGCATCGCGCGGCGCGAGCTTCTACACGGCGCCCAACCCGGAATACGGCGCTACCTTCACCTACTTCCTGCGGGAATCGTTGAAGACGCGCCAGGCCGAGCGCCAGGACCGCGAGCGCAGAGCTGCCCGAGAGGGCGAGGACACGCCCTACCCGACCTGGGAAGAATTGAAGGAAGAGGATCGGGAAGAGGGGCCGGCCGTCATCCTCACGATCCGCGACCAGGACGGCAACGTGGTGCGGAGAATCAACGGCTCCACGTCATCGGGCATCCACCGTACGACGTGGGACTTCCGTTACCCCAGCTACACGGCCAGTAGCGTCCAGAACGCCGGGTCCGGCCCCCGCGCGGCGCCGGGCAACTACACCGTCAGCATCGAGCAGCGGGTGGACGGCGTGACGACGCAGCTGGTGGCGCCGACGTCGTTCGAGGTCGTGCCGCTGCTCGAGCCGACTTTGTCGCCGGCCAACCGCGCCGACGTACTCGCGTTCCAGCGTCAGGCGGGGGAGCTGCAGCGCGCCGTAATGACAGCGAGCAGGGTAGCGGGTGCGGCGGCCGAGCAGATCGGCAACATCAAGAGCGTGATAGAGGTCTGGCCGGGCGCCGAGCCGAGCCTGCGTCAGGAAGCGCGGGATCTGGAGCTCAGGCTGATGGACATCCGTGAGATTCTGAACGGCGACAGGACGAAGCCGAGTCGGAACGAGTCCGCGATGCCGGGTCTCGTGAGTCGGGTGCAGACAGCGATGCGCGGCAGCTACGCCACGACATACGGGCCCACGGGAACGCATCGCAGGGAGTACGAGATCGCGGCGAACCAGTTCGCCGAGGTCCTCCCGGCACTCCGCCAGCTGGTCGAGGTCGATCTGGTGGCGCTGGAGGACAGACTGGAGGCGGCGGGCGCGCCGTACACCGGAAACCGCTTGCCCACCTGGCAGCCAGACTGATCACAGATTCTGAATCCCCGTCAAGAAAAAAGGGGCACCCGACCGGGTGCCCCTTTCTTTGGCTTGAATCTGTCTAGCTGCTACCCGTCAAACGCAAGAAGTTAATGAGAAATCAGTCGAAATCTATGACTACATCTGCTGCCCCAAGCAGAGCCTCTGTCATCTGACCACGCGCCATGCGGAGCGTTTCATGTTTAGCCCGCCCTTCACTACTTTTGATGCCGTGATCCGGAATATGGTTGCATGTAACTGTCCGGCCAGCGAGGTGTTAGCGTGAAGCAGCTACCGGTAGCGGCCCATTTCGAGCCTGCTCGTGTCGGTGAGGTCTGGCAGGTTGCCTACCAGGAACGAGCGGACGAAGCAGCGGCCTGGGCACGGGAACACGAGCTCCGCCCCTCTGCAGGGGACACGCTCCGCGTCTATCTGGTCTTGGTGGACTGCCAGAACACTTTCTGTATCCCTGGGTTCGAACTCTTTGTCGCCGGGAAATCGGGCCGGGGGGCGGTGGAGGACAACATCCGCCTCTGCGAGTTCATCTACCGCAACCTGGGCGTGATCACCCAGATCGCTCCCACGATGGACACGCACACGGCCATGCAGATATTCCATCCCGTCTTCTGGGTGAATGAAAAGGGCGAGCATCCGGTCGGCGGCGCGACGATCATCGGCCCGGAGGATGTCGAGCGCGGCGTCTGGCAGGTGAACCCGGCGGTGG
>JBDHKT010000024.1:0-10385 GCA_039586255.1 Gemmatimonadota bacterium
GTTGACCCCGCTGACCGCACGCAGCTGGGCGCCGATGTCCGACGCCTGTTCCTCCGCGGTCCTTATCGCCTGCCGCAGGCTGTCTACCAGGCCCTGGGATACTCGCTCCTGGGTCGCCCGCTCGAGCTCGCCGCGGAGCCGTGCGACTTCGGCGTCGGCCAGTCGGCGGGCCGTATCACCTGCGGCAAGCTGCCGTCTCAACGCCTCTTGAGAACGAGCCAGGGAAGCTTCCAACGCCTGCGTCCGCTGGTCCGCAGCGACCAGCGCGTCGCGCAGGCTGTCGATAACCGTCGCGGGTGCCGCCTGCTCCGTGGCCGCCAGCAGTTCGGTCCTCAGACGGTCATACTCGGCCGAGGCCACGAAGAGCACCGAGTCGGTCGTCGCCTGCTGGGCGGCGAGGGCGTGGCGGTAGTCCTCCAGCTGCTGCCGCTGCCCCTCCAATGCACGCGCCTGTTCCTCCAGGGCGGCAGCGGTCTGGCGCTCGCGCCTCTCGGCAAGAATGTACAGCCCGGCGACGGCGGTAACGATCACGGCCAGCATCGACCAGATCAGCTGGCGTACTCGTGCTGACGTGCCCCGTGAGACCTCGCGGGCGACGCGTCGAACGAGGAGCGTGGTCAGGCCGCCGGCCGACGATAGCGTGAGCTCCTCGACGATGAGGACCGGCCCCTCGTCACCCAGCGCGATCTGGTCGCCCTCCTGCAGCACCGCATCGCCCTCCAGGTACCCACCGTTGAGGAACGTGCCGTTCACGCTGCGGGCATCGCGGATGAGGGCGGCGCCGTCAGCGGCGAGGGCGATCTCGGCATGGTGCCGGGAAATAAGCTCGTCCTCGGCACCGAGCGGTCGAACTTCGCAGTCGGAGCCGCGCCCGATGCGGATGAGGGCGCCCGAGGCCGAGTAGCGCACCCCGGTCTTCGCGTCCTCGAAGACGAGCTTCAGTATTGCGCCGGGCGGTTGTCTCGACCCGGCCGCTGCAGGCTCGAGCGGCGGCTCGGCGGGCGTGCCCTTCTCCGCCATGGTCGCTTCGAGGCTCCGACTGCCCGCCGCCTCCACCTTGACGCGCGGTCCCGATTTGCCGAGGCGGATCACCGTTCCAGCAGCGACGACTTCCGCCTGCCCGGAGACGAGACGCCGCTCGCCGACGTACGTCCCGTTACGGCTGCCCATGTCCTCGATCCACCAACGGCGGACGCGGTAGGTAAAGCGGACGTGGGTGCCCGAGACTACGTCGGTCCCCTCACCGGACAGACTGAACTCGAGCTCGGGGTCGCGCCCGACCCTTATCTCGCCGGCCTCGAACTCGTGCAGCGAGCCGGATCGCAGTTCACGTAGGCGGAGGAAAGGCATGGTGATCGGTGGTCGGTAGTCGGTGACCGGTGGCCGGTATGTTTCGAGCTTCTGCCGGCGCCTTATCTATCCATCTTCTGGAAAACTCTCCAGCACCTCCCTAACCTTGGCCATGAAGAAGTCGGCCATGGCGCCGTCCACGACCCGATGATCGAAGCTGAGCCCGAAGTAGGAACGGTGACGAATAGCGATCATGTCATCGATCACCACGGGTCGCTTCTCGATCGTGCCGATACCGAGTATCGCGACCTGCGGCTGGTTGATGATCGGTGTCCCGAATAGCGACCCGAACACTCCCGGATTCGTGATCGTGAAGGTGCCGCCCTGCACGTCATCGGGATCGAGCTGACGCGTGCGTGCCCGCTCCGCCAGTTCGAAAGTACGTCGAGCGATTCCCAGCAGGCTGAGCTCGTCGGCGCCCTTGATGACGGGCACGATCAGGCCGGCACCATCGTCCATCGCTACGGCCATCCCGATGTTGTAGGCGCCGTGGTAGACGATCTTCTTGCCTACGACCGATGCGTTGAGGACCGGATACGCCTTTAGCGCCTCGATTACAGCCTTAACGATGAAGGGTAGATAGGTGAGCTTGACCCCCTCGAGCTCGAAGCGCGGCTTCAGCCTGCCGCGCAGCCGGGCGACGTGCTCGAAGTCGATCTCGTGGATAGAGCTCACATGTGCGCTGATGCGACGGCTCATGAGCATGTGCTCCATGATACGCTGCCGCATGATGTCCATCTCCTCGACCCGGTCGCTCTGCTTGATGATGACGTCCGGGATCTTGATCTGGAGAGTCTCGCCGTGGATCGGCACGTGCAAGACGCCCGGCGCCCCCGCGGGCATTGCGAGGCGTGCCGCGCCACGCCCCTCGATGAAGGCCAGGATGTCTTTCTTGGTGACCCGCCCGCCGATACCCGTACCGCTGAGGGATGAGACGTCGATCCCGTGCTCGGCCGCGATGCGCCGGACTACCGGGGTCGAGCGTGCCCGCAAGCGCTCCTCGCGGCTCTTTTCGCCGGGCGCCCCGTCGTCCTTGTGTGGGGCCGCCGACCTGGCTTCGGCGACGAGCGCAGCGCCAGCGGGCTCGGCCGCCCGTTTGTGAGCGGGTAGCGGCTCGGCCTGCGGCTCCGCAACGGCGTCCGCCGCCTCGGTCTCGATCCTGGCGACCGTGGTGCCGATTTCTACCGTCTGGCTCTCGATAGCGAGAATCTCGACCAGGATGCCCGAAGTCGGCGCCGGTATGTCAGCATCGACCTTATCGGTGGAGATCTCGAGGATCGACTCGTCGCGCTTGACTTCGTCGCCCACATTCTTGAGCCATTTCGTGATGGTCCCCTCGGCGATCGACTCGCCCATCTGGGGCATGATGACATCGACTCTCGCCATTACACAGCCTCTCTAATAGTCGAGCATCCAGCGTGACGCCCTCACCACGTCCTCCGCCTGCACCAGGTAGTAATCCTCGAGCGGCGGGCTGAACGGCACGGGGGTGTCAGGTGCAGTGACGCGCCGCACCGGCGCGTCCAGCCACTCGAAACAGAACTCGTTCACGCGTGCCGCGATCTCGCCGGCGATACCGCCGGTGCGCGAAGCCTCGTGCACTACCAGGCAACGGTGTGTCTTTCGAACCGAAGCAGTGATCGCCTGGTCGTCCATCGGGTTGAGCGTCCGCAGGTCGATCACGTCGATCTCGGCGCCGTCCGTGCCGGCGATCTCGTCCGCGGCGGCCAGCGACGTCTGCACCATGGCGCCGTACGTCAGGATCGTCAGTTCGTCCCCTTGCCGCGCGACCCGCGCCACCCCGATAGGAACCGTGTAGTCTTCCTCGGGCAGCACTTCCTTGACCCTGCGGTAGAGAAACTTGTGCTCGAAGAACAGAACGGGATCGGGGTCGCGGATCGCCGCCCTGATCAGGCCTTTGGCGTCGTGGGCGGTTGCCGGCGCGACCATCTTGAGGCCTGCCACGTTGAGAAAATACGACTCAACGTTCTGCGAATGAAACGGGCCGGCCCGGCCACCGCCGCCGCACGGGCCACGAACGACCATGGGAGCGCTCTCACCTGTTCGGTAACGCAGCTTGGCGGCGAAATTCACCAGCATGCCGAAGGCCGGCGCGATGAAGTCGATGAACTGCATCTCGATCACCGGCCTGAAACCCATGTAGGCGGCGCCCAACGCCGCGCCGACGACGGCCGCCTCGCTGATCGGCGTGTCGATAACGCGATCGGAACCGAAGCGTGCCAGGAAGCCGTCGGTGAGCTTGAAGGCGCCGCCGTAGCGACCCAGGTCCTCGCCGATAAGGAACACCGACTCGTCGGCCTCCATCTCTTCCCAGAGACCTTCGCGAATCGCTTCGAGGTAGGTGGTCGCCTGCTTCTCGCTCACCCGATCGCTCTCTCCGGCCTGCCGCTCTGCGACTGCCGCTATCTCCATATCCTATGAATGGTTCGACGCGCCACCGCACGCCGTAGCTCGGCCTTATGGCAGAGCGCAAATCTAACGACGGCCCCCAGCGACTTCAAACGGTACCGTCGCCGAACGGCTGCAGAGGCGGCCTGTGCAGAACGGCCATGCCCTCGCGCCCTGCGTCGGACCAGGTCATCTCCAGCAGGGCCTTCGAGAGGGCGATTTCCGTTTTGACATAGCCGAGTCCGATGGGGCCAAAGCGCGGTGAGCGGACGGCTGCGGTCACGGTCCCCACCTCGCCGTCCGGGCGAACCAGCACGGCACCTGCCGAGGGCAGCTCGCCCCAACTCTCCGGCGGTTTAGACCGTGTAGCCGAGCGGTAGAATTGCAGGGTCCTCAGCAGACGCTTCACATGACCCCGAAAATGGACCCGCGCGACGATCTCCTGCCCCAGGTAGCAACCTTTGTCGAAGGAGACCGCCTCCCCCTCGAGGCCGGTCTCCCGAGTCAGGTTCTCCTCGCTCAGGTCGACGCCGTACATGGGGATCCCCGACTCGACCCGTGCGACCTCCAGGGCCCGCGACCCTGCGGCCCGGCCGCCGTGCTCACGGACGACGGGCAGCAGCCGGTCGATCAGGTCGGCCAGCGCCTCTCGCGGAGCGACGAGCTCGACGCCGTCACGCGCCAGGCGGCGGTCGCGGATCACCAGCGCCGGAGCGTCGGCCACCTCGATCTCCCTGACGCCCAGATGCTCGTCCGGGGCCTGGAAGCCGAACGCGGCTAAGACTTCCGCCGCCTGCGGTCCGTACAACCCGACCTGCCCCAGCGACTCGCTTGCGTCCTCGAAGACGGCGAAGATCGGCGGCAGGTACTTCTTGAACGTGGCCAGCAGGCTCTGGGAGCCGGACCGGGGGACGTCGAGGAGGAGATCAGCGGCCCTTGGCAAGACCCGCAGGTCGGTGAGCACCCTGCCTTTGCGGTTCAGCACGAAAGCGTGGCGGCCGGTGTCCTCCAGGTCAGCCACCTGATTGGTGACCAGGCCGTTCAACATCTCGGCCCGCCGCTCGCCGGACACGAGCACCGTGCACCGGTCCGCTCGGAGCGTCAGCGCGCAACTCTCGCCAAAGGCGCGGTACTCCGCCTCCCAGTCGCCTAGATCGCCGGTTCCCTCGAGCAGGCCGGTCAGTTCCTTGTCCACAGGCTCCAGTCTACGCCGCTACAGAATACAAAGGCGCCCCCGGCCCGAAGGCCGCAGGGCGCCTTAGCCATTTTGCGTTCGAGAGACTTCGGCTTAGTTGCCCGCGCCGCGGACCATGCCGCCGTAGTCGATCACGAGCGCCACCCGGCGGTTCTCGATCCCGGTCACGCCGGGGCCGTGGGCACCCGGTATGACCTGACGGTTAGCCGCCTCGCCGTAGCTGACCGCTCGCACCTGGTCGGGCTGCATACCTCCAGCCGTCGTCAGGTACCCCTTCACGGAGTCCGCTCGACGCTGGCCCAGACGGATGTTGTAGGCCTCGCTGCCCGCCGGATCCGCGAATCCCTCGACCGTGACCAGAGCGTCCGCATAGAACTGTCCGACGACCTCGGCGAAGCGATCGAGCACGGGCCTATCGAGCTCGCGGAGGTCGGCCACGTTGAAGTCGAAGTGCACCGGGACGTTGAACTTCATCATCCCCTGCGCCTTCTCCATGGTGACGTTGAAGTCGTTGCGCAGTGCCTGCAGCTCGGTCTCGAGACTGCTGACGCGCCGCTCCATCTGGTCGATTCGGCCTGAGAGCTGATCATCGCTCGCCCGGACCTCCTCACGGACCTGAGCGAGCTGGGCGTCCAGATCCTCCTGCGATACGCCCGCAGCACAGCCGCTCAGCCCGAGAGCGAAGCCGACAACTGCGGTGGTCGCCAACCGCACATGCCGATTCACCATCGCTCCTCCTTCTGGCTAAAAACTCGTGACGAAGATTTGCCTTCTAAACGACCCGTCGGGGGCTGCCGTCCTCGGTTTGCCCTCGAGATGTACGTGTTACTCCTCTTGCTCCTCCCGCATCCCCAGGTGGAACCAGCCCGAACGCACGAATCCCAGCCGGTCCGAGACACGTACGGTGGTACAGCCTGGATTATCGGGTTAGGGCCTGGGGACCTGTAATATGTGGCCCAGGCCCCGGGTTGGCAACGGCCAGTGTGGGGGCCCAGCCGGAGCCCGGATTTGACGCCCCGCCAAGCGCTTACGAGATTGGTGATATGAACGAGAAATCCAGCACGCCAGCACCGACCGGTCGCGTCAAGCTGACCGACATCTCCTCCCGGTCCTGGGAGCACCCGGCAGACCGGGCGGCCCTCCGCAGCCTGAACGCCATCCCCGGGTTTTCCGAGGTCGTCCGCAAGATCGTCGGCCTGTTCGGCGAGCGGGGTATGCGCCTGTTCTTCCAGGCGAGCGCGGTCCGGGTAACTCCCAAGCAGTACGGTTGGGTCTACGACCTGCACGTGGGAGTGCTCGACACCCTCGATCTCGGGTGGGAGCCCGAACTCTACATCTCGCAGACCCCGTTCGTTAACGCGGGCGCTCTGGGCGTTGACGAGCCGTTCGTGCTCATCAACAGCGCCGCGCTGGACGTCCTCGATCGCGAGGAGCTGGAGACCGTTCTGGCCCACGAGGTGGGCCACATAGCCAGCGACCACGTCCTCTACCGGACCGTGTTCACGCTGCTCCTGCTGCTGGCGCAGCGGCAGCT
Organism: Gemmatimonadota bacterium; assembly: GCA_039586255.1. GTDB lineage: Bacteria > Gemmatimonadota > Gemmatimonadetes > Palauibacterales > KS3-K002. The sequence goes on from JBDHKT010000024.1 coordinate 6,489, forward strand.
CCCCATAGCGGGTCTCGCGATCGGAGCGGTCATCCTGGCCATGGCCGAATGGGTCCGGAAGAGCGAGCTGTCGTCGGATCGGGCGGGCCTCCTGGGTACACAGAACCCGGAAGCGTCGATGAGCGCGCTGATGAAGCTCGCCGGGGGCAGCCCCCACCACGGCGAGGACCTCGACCTGAGCGAGTTCCTGCAGCAGGCGGAGGAGTACGAAGACGACGAGAGCCTGGCGGACGCAGTGTTCAAGGTCATGAACCTGTTGGGCTCGACCCATCCCTTCCACGTCCTGCGGGTTGGTGAACTACGCCGTTGGATACGCGAGGGCCACTATGACCGGATCATCAGAGGCGAGTACATTCGCCGCAGCGATGAGCCGCGCGCCTACAAGGAGGACGCGAAGGAGGCGGCCTCGTACTACGGCGAAGCCGTCAAGAAGGCGATCCGCAAGGTCAGCGCCGCCCTCGACGACGCCGCCAGAGGCGGGCCAGTCGAGTTATAGTATTCGACATTGGACAGCCGACAATCGACAGCCGATTCCCGGCTTCGATCTCAGCTATCAACGCCCGACGTTCGACGCTCGACGTCCGAGCCGGGCGCCGATTATTGAACGTCGGACATCGAACGCTGAGAAGTGAGCCGAACGTCGGTCGACGGCTGTCGGCTGTCGAATGTCGAAATCGACGAGGAGCACGGCGTCACTACTAGTGCGGCCCACCGCCACTCTCCCCCGCTACGACTGCGGGAACCGCTTCCTCGACGAGTTCTAGCCCTAGCGTCCGACCCTTCTCCACCGCCGGCACTCCCTCGGCGAGCCAGACGGGCGCGGGCGCATCCTGCAGGTAGTGGTCGAAGAACTGCTGCATGCGCACCGCCCAGTCTTTGCGGTTCTGGTATTTCCGCAAGCCGTGCGGCTCACCGTTGTAGTTGAGGAGCCAGACCGGCTTGGCTAAGCGCCGAAGCGCCACGAAGAACTCGATCCCCTGGTACCACGGCACCGCCCCGTCCTCATCGTTGTGCAGCATCAGGACCGGAGTCTCGACCTTGTCCGCCCAAAACAGCGGCGAGTTCTCGATGTAGCGCGGGCGCGCCTCCCACAGAGAGCCGCCCAGGCGGCTCTGGCTCCTCTCGTACTGGAACATCCGGCTCCGGCCGCTAGACCAGCGGATACCGCCGTAAGCGCTGGTCATGTTGGAAACCGGCGCGCCGGCTTCCGCCGCGGCGAAGATGTCCGTCTGGGTCACGAGGTAGGCTATCTGATAGCCACCCCAGCTGTGTCCCTGGATACCGATACGCTGCGGATCCACGAACCCTTCGTCCAGCACGCTGAGTACCCCTGACACCACACAGTCGAAGGCGCTCTCACCGGGATAGCCGTCCCGGTAGTGCACGTCGGGCACGAAGACGACGTACCCGCGGCTCGCGTAGAAGCTGATGCTGATGCTCGAGCCGCCTGGCCCCGGGCTGCGGTAGCTGTGCAGAGCGTCCGCCATCCGCTCGTAGAAGTACACCATCATCGGGTACTTCCTCGACGGGTCGAAATTCTCCGGCTTGTAGAGGATGCCCTCGAGCTCTTTTCCATCCGTCGAGCGCCAGTCAACGAGCTGGGCGGTGCCCCAGAGGTATTGCGCTTGCTGAGGATTCGCCTCGCTCACCCTGCGCATGTCGCCGAACGAGAGATCGCTCACCCAAAGATCGGGGTACTCCGTGAAGCTCTGTCGCGTCAGCATGAGCACGTCGGCATCCTCGGCCTTGCGGGGAAAACTGAACCGCTGCTCCGCCATGATGAGCTCCGTCGGTTCGCCGTCCCCCTCGAATCGATCTCGATAGAACCCGCTCGCCTTGGTCTCGTTATCGAAGGCCCTGAGAAGCATCGGCTCGTCCTCGGAAAGCGCGTCCTGCTCCGGGTCGAGTTGGAGATATCGGAAGTCGAGGCCCCGCTCACGCCCCACCCCCTCCGTCAGATTACGGGGGGACCGCCGGCCCCTGGGATCCGTGGCCCAGATGTCGTGCTTGTCATAGACGAGGAACCATCGGTCGCCCTCCGTCCAGCCGGCGTTTCCGTAGGGGCCCGGAATCATCGGGTGATCGTCCTCCTCTTCGTGGACGGGATAGGAGACGGCCTCCGTCAGGTTCACCGGCTCACCACCTCCAACGGAAAGAGCAAACCATGCCCGCTCGTGGCCGTCCCACCACGTGAGATATTCGGCCTCGGGCGAAAAATCGGCGCGCCACCCGTGCAGCTTCTCGACTACCTTGCGGCGCTCGCCGGTACGGACATCGACGACGTAGATATCGTAGTAGGAGGGAGAGTCCCATGAGATGAGCTGTCGGTAGGGAACGTTCGACCTGCCGATGGCGATGTCCGCGTCGCCCTTCGATCCCACCTCGACGTTCGGCACGGCTCGGTCGGCGAGCTGGACGACCGCTCCCCTATCCAGGTTCACTACGGCGAGGTATGTGCGCTCGAGCTCCTCCTCCCGATCGACCAACTGCTGCGATTGCAGCAAGGGATCGCGCCAGTTCCAAACGTCGACCTCGACCTTCTCCCACTCGGGGATCTCGTCTTCCGGCTCCGGCCGTGGCCGGGGGGCGGTGCCGAAGAAGAGGCGCCTGCCATTCTCGGAGAAGCTCAGGTCGCCGTGCTCGCTGACCCACCAGCCGTCGGGGATCCCAACCGTCCCCTCACCCGCCACCGCGCGAGCTTCAGCCGAGCCGGCGCGCCAGTGGTAGAGGACGAAGGCCGGCTGGTCCGCCTCGTAGTCGTCACGATTCGATACGAACGCCAGCTGCCGACCTTCCTCGTCGAAGGTCAGCGTCTTGTACTCGCCCTCCCCGGTAGCGAGAGCCGTCTCTTCCCCGTCCCCAAGATTCACGATGTAGACGCCGTCGGCCGAGCCATCCTCGCTGGAGACCGCGTAGGCGAGTCGCTCGCCGTTCTTCGCGAACGCGTATTGCGTGACGCTCTCGAGGCGTTGCTCGGTCCCGGTCTCGAGATTGCGTAGCACCAGAGTCGTGCCGACATCCTTCTTCTTCTCCTCCTCCTCCTCTTCCTCCTCGGCCTGCGGCTCTTCCGGCGGTGGACCCGGCTCGGGCTCCGGTACCATCTCCGGCTCCTCCGGCTGCTCCTCCGCGGACTCGGCGCTGTCGGCTTCCTCTTCGGCCTTCTCCAGCAGGTAGGCCAGCCAGCCGCCGGCCTCCTCCGGCAGCTTGAACGACTTCACCCGTTCGACGCGGGTGATCGCGCCGGAATTCAGATCCAGGACGCCGAGAGAGTCCTTCGGTTCGTCCTCATCCTCCTGCTTGGCTTCGCGGACGGCCGCCAGCTCCGGCTTGATGACGAACACCACGAAGCGGCCATCGTCAGAGAAGCGGGCCTGCTCACCGCGCGGGATCTCGTAGGACTCCGAGAGGTCCACGCTCTGGACGTGCAACTCGGCATCGCCTTCCCGCGGCTCGAGGACGTAGAGGATCCATGCTCCGTCGTCCGACAGCTGCTGCCCCGCGATGCTCTTCCAGCCATCATAGACTTCGTGGTCGAGGGGACGTTTGGCAGTGTCCTGGGCGTAGCCGTGATGTGTACAGAAGAGCACGGTTGCGAGTACGGCGAGCGTGCGGTACATGGTCAGCCCTCCTGAAGCTGGGTATTCCTGGGCGTGAGGAGCCCCAAAAAGCGCCAGTCGCGAAGCGACGGCACCGTACGAATACGATCTCTTGGGCAGGCCCAATAGAGAGGGTGCGACGATCGCGCGTCGCCGCTACCTCTCCGGCGGTCTCCGGGTCAGCGTCCAGCTTCCCGAGTCCATCACCCCACCACCGCTCGCCTCGACGACGAAGCTGCCCCGCGCTACTTCCGCCTCGCGAGTTCCGCTGATCCTCGCCAGCATACCCTCGAAGCTGAAC
>JBDHKT010000461.1:0-2534 GCA_039586255.1 Gemmatimonadota bacterium
GCATCGCGCAGGTGGACGACGTCGGGGAAGTTCCCACTCTTCGCCGGATCCTGGACCGCCACCGTCCACGGCTGTTTCCTCTCCTTCGTACCCGCCGCCCGGATATCTCCGCCCGCATTGATCAGGAAATCCCTTACGCGGTGCTTCGAGAGCACATCGGCCACCCGATCGACGATGTAGCCCTTGGCGATGCCGTCCAGGGTGATTCCCATCCCCGGCTTCTTGAAATCGATCGCCCTGCCCGCCATCTCGATATTCCGCGAGTCGACCAGCTCCAGGGCCTCGGCCAGCTCGCGCCGGCCCGGCTCGCCGGGCGTCGCCCCGCCCAGGTCCCTCTGGAAGAGATCGATCAGTGGTTTCACGGAGATGTCGAATGCGCCACCGCACAGCTCGTGGTAGTGCAGCGAGCGCTGGATGACCGTCGAGACCTCGGGCGGTGCGCCCCGCAGGCGCCCCTGCTGATTGAGGTAGGTGACTGCAGAGGCCCCATCGAAGCGGTTGAGAAGCTTGACCAGCCGGTCCATCTCCTCGAAGGCGCGCCCGATCGCCTCCTCGGCCCGCTCGCGCGAGCGCGCCAGGGCCGAGATGGAAACGAACGTGCCCATGGCCGGCCGGCTGCACGTCAGCTTGTGGGTCCGGCGATCGATGCGGACCGCGTCGCTGGCTACGGCATAATTCTCGACGCGCTCCAGGCCCAATTCGGCAAGGGCAGACAGCTTCCGGGCAATTCGGGCGGTCTTTTCCATGGAGCTTGGATTCTGGGCTGTGCGAGGACGAGCGGGGAATATAGGGCGGGCTTGCTGCTGTTGGCCAGCGGGGTCCGGTGGCCGGTGGCCTGTGGCCGGTAGCCGGTATTTGGGATCGGATAACCCGCGCACCGGCCACCGGCTCACCGGCTACCGGTCACTGGAATTCCTCCGCCAGCACCTCTCGGACCCGCTCCAGCAGCTTTTTCGTCGCGCGGACACCCTCGGGCTCGCTCACGGAGCTGCCCTCGTACTCGATGCCGACGTATCCTCGGTACCCGGAGTCGAGTACGATCCGCATCATTCGCTGGAAGTCGGTGTGAATCTCGTTGCCGAGGTCGTCGAAGTCGTGAGACTTGGCGCTCACGGCCTTGGCGAACGGCATCAGCTCGGCGACGCCCTGGTAGCGGTCGTACCAGACGCCCTGCTCGATCTGGAAGTTGCCGAAGTCGGGCAACGTGCCACACCGTGGATGGTCGACCGCCCTCATGACACTCGACAGCCAGGCGCCGTCCGACGAGATGCCGCCGTGGTTCTCGACGATCACGTTTATCTCACGCTGGGCTGCGAACTCGGTCAGGCGCCGCAATCCGTCCACGGCGAACTCGCGCTGCACGTCGGGGGTGCCATCCGACCTCGCGTTCACGCGAATCGAGTGACAACCGAGGTACTTCGCCGCATCGACCCATCTGTAGTGATTCTCGACCGCGGTCGTCCGCGCCGCGTCATCCGGATCACCCAACGCGCCTTCGCCGTCGCACATGATGAGCAGGCTTCTGACCCCGTGTTCGTCGGCCCGCGCTTTCAGTTCACTCAGGTACGCAGAATCCTCCGCCTTATCCTTGAAGAACGAATTCACGTATTCGACGGCGTCGAGCCCGTAGTCCACCCGAGTCACTATCGGGAAGTCCAGGTTGTCCAGCTCGCCGTCGTTGAGGGCGCGATGCAGAGACCATTCCGCCAGCGAGATCTTGAAGAGCGGCTCCGTCGCCCTCGGATCCAAGAAGCAGCCGCACAACGACAACGGGCTCGCGAGCAGGACGGCCGGCACCGATGCGCCGACGCCCGTGAGGAAACCGCGGCGGTCCATCATTTCGGCGCCTGGTAGTACGGGTCCCTTCCCATGGTATGATCGGTCACGTCTATCACATCGGCTACCTCGGGGATCAACTCCTTTATCAAGCGCTCGATCCCCTGCTTCAGCGTGACCGCGGCCATGCCGCAGCCCTGGCAACCACCGGCGAGCTGCACGAAGACCACATCGTCGCGTACATCCACAAGGGTCACACGACCACCGTGGGACGCTACCGCCGGATTGATCTGTGCCTCGATCACTTGCGCCACGCGCTGGGCCAGCTCGCCCGTCGGCGCCTCGGACCCGATCGGCTTGACGTTCGGGTTGACGACGTTGAAGCCGCCGCCGTGCATGCCTTCCACCCAGTCCACCGTCGCGCCCTCGATCCTGCCGGCACTCTCCTCGTCGATGAAGACCTTGAAGCCGCCCGCTTCGACGACCGTGTCACCGGCCTGCTCGTCCACCTCGTCGACCAGCGCCAACTCGTAATGCGGTGCCAGCGGGCTGCCGGCCCGGACCGTTACGCGCAGGGCGACCGGGTTCTCTTCCTGCTCGATGAAGGCGAGAATTCGCTCTCTTGCTTTGTCCGTGAAGGTGATCATTGGTGCTCCTCGGGTTTCCTCCCCGGGGGGCCCGACCACAGGGCCTGGCCTCATCCTCGGGACGGTCGGTAATATCAACCCTAATATAGCAGGCTCCTCGGGCGACGCAGC
>JBDHKT010000462.1:0-2533 GCA_039586255.1 Gemmatimonadota bacterium
CGGCATGACCGAGGGAGGGTACTATTACGCCGCGAACAACTTCTGCTTGGCCGAGCACGGTGGCACCCACTTCGACGCGCCGATTCACTTCGCCGAAGGGCAGCACACATCCGACCAGGTTCCAATCGACCGACTCGTCGGCTCGGCCGTCGTGGTAGATGTCAGCGCCGCGGCGGAGGGCGACCCCGACTACCAGGTTGATGTCAGCGACCTGGAGGCGTGGGAGGCCGAGCACGGCCGAATACCCGACGGCGCGATCCTGCTACTGCATACCGGTTGGGGACGCCACTGGCCAGACCCGGAACGCTACCTCGGCACCGCGAGGACGGGGCCCGAAGCGATTCCCGAGCTTCACTTCCCGGGCCTGCACATGGAGGCTGCCCGCTGGTTGGTCGAGAACCGTCGCATCGATGCCCTCGGCATCGACACGCCGAGCATCGACTACGGGCAGTCGACGCTGTTCGAGAGCCACCGGATCCTTTACGCCGAGAACATTCCAGCGTTCGAGAACGTGGCCGCTTTGGACCGTCTGCCCGCGACGGGCGCCTACGTGATCGCTCTGCCCATGAAGATCGCCGGTGGGAGCGGCGGCCCGCTACGCATCGTCGGGGTACTGCCCAGATCGCCCGGAGGTTAACGGCGCGATCGCTTCCGGAACCGGCGCACCTTCGCCCGGTTCCCGCAGACCGCCATGTCGCACCAGCGGCGCGAGCGGTTCTTACTCCGATCCAGGAACAGCCACGCGCAGTTCTCCGCCGCGCATTCCCGCACGCGCACCAACTCGTCGGACGTCAGCAGCTCGGCGGCCGACCGGATGACCGGCCACAGCATACGATCGAGGGCGTCCTCGTCCTCCCACTCCCAACGGCAGCCCGCACCGTCCTCGACCAGCCGCAGCCGCGCCAGCGCGCTCGGCAGCTCTTCGTTCAGGGTGCGGATCGCGGCCGGCGGCAGCGCCGCCTCTCGCGCCCGCGCCGAGAACACCTGGAAGATCGCTTCCCGCACCTCGCGAGCTAGACGCAACACGGCGGCGGCCCGACCCTTCTGGCGCCCGGCCTCGGCGAGCAGGCGCTGGGCCCGCCGCGTCGTCAGCACCTCCGCCTGGACGCCCCACCGCACCAGGTCGCCGTAATCGCCGAGCAGCTCCCGCGGTTCCGCGGCCGGACGGGAATCCACCGTATTGGCGAAGTCCAGACAGAGGCTCCCGCCGCTCAACTCGTAGACGTACCCCTCCGGCGTGGCAATCCCGCCGCCGCTTACCAGCTTCGATTCGTGCCCTCCGCCCATCGTAACTTTCAAAATACCCTTGACAGGTTACCAATGCAACGCCAGATTGTATGTAACTATCGATATGGCTAATACCGGTTTCTCACAGAACCCTGGCTTGCGGTTCGGCCTCAGCGGATGACTCGAAGACTCACCCCCGGCGTAGTGGCGGCATTCGCGGCGATCTACCTCATCTGGGGATCTACTTACCTCGGTATCAAGTTCGCAATCGCCACGCTGCCGCCCCTGACGATGGTGGCGATCCGATCGTTCACCGCGGGGTGCATCCTGTATGCCTGGGGGCGGTGGCGCGGCGCCGGGCCACCGACCGCCGCGGGTTGGAAGGCCGGCGCCATGGTTGGCGCCCTGTTGTTCCTCGGCGGCCACGGCGGACTCGCGTGGGCGCAGCAACGGGTCCCGTCCGGAGTGGCCTCTCTGTTCATCGCCACCCTACCCCTGTGGATGACGCTGATGCAGGCGGTGAAGGACGGCGCCGCGGTCTTCACGGTACGCACGGTAGCCGGGCTCGCCGCGGGAACGCTGGGCATCCTGGTGCTGGTTGGGCCGGGCACCCTCCTGGGAAGCGAGCCGGTGGATCTGCTCGGGGCGACCGTTCTCGTCCTCGCCGCCCTCTCCTGGTCGGTGGGATCGGCGGTGGCGCAGCGGAGCCCGCACCCCGCCTCGCTGGGTGTGACGAGCGGCAGCTACCTCCTCAGCGGCGGCGTGCTGTTGTTGGTGGCCGGAATCGTCTCGGGCGAGCTCCGGGATCTTCGCCCCGACGCCATCTCGTTCCAATCACTCGCCGCGCTCGGCTACCTGATCGCGTTCGGCTCGGTGGTCGCGTTCGGTGCCTACTCCTGGCTCATCCGCCGCAGATCGCTCGCCGCCGTATCCACGTACGCGTTCGTGAACCCGGTCGTGGCCGTCTTTCTGGGGTGGGCCCTGGGTGGTGAATCGCTGAACGCACGGGTGGTGGCGGCCGCGACCTTCGTCGTCGCCGCCGTCATGCTGATCCTTTCCGGTCGCGCAGCCGCCAAAGACGCCCACGCCCCGACCGCGCGTGCCGTCACGTCTACGGTTGGCCGGCCGCTCACCGCCTCGTCGAGCAAGCGTAAATGCGCGTGACACAGGTTGACGCGAACGTCGCGGCCAATCGCGAGCGGATGTTCACGTGGTTTTTCGAATCGATGGATGACACGAACGGAGGTAAAGAGAGATGATCGCACGGATCTGGCACGGGCGCACGCGGATCGAGCAGGCCGACGAG
>JBDHKT010000463.1:0-2530 GCA_039586255.1 Gemmatimonadota bacterium
TTTCTCTGCTCGGTGTCACGGGTTTCGGTAGGCCCTTCTCCCTGCCAGATTGGAGCCCATGGCGAACGAGCGGCATCTAGCGGTGATCCGGCAGGGCGCCGCCGCCTGGAACGAGTGGCGGCAGAGGAGTCCGGGCGTCGTGCCCGATCTTATCGAGGCGAGTCTCCCAGGCGCCGACCTTGCCGGGGCGGACCTGCGCGTGGCGCTGCTACTGAAGGCGGACCTCTCAGGAGCGAATCTGGAGGGGGCGCAGCTGCACAAGGCGATCCTCGGCTCAGCCGACCTCAGGGGTGCGAACCTGGCGGGTGCGGACCTCGAGCGGGCCGAGTGCCACGACGCCATGCTCGAAGGGGCGGATTTGAGCGGCGCTGCCCTCGACCACGGGATCTTTCTTGGAGCCAACCTCCACAAAGCCAGGTTCGTCGCCGCGAGCATGGGGCACGCGCTATTCCGTGGAGCGGACCTGCGTGAGGCGGACCTGAAGGGGTCATCCCACGCGGAGACCGATTTCACCGACGCCGACCTCAGCGGCGCCGATATGAGCGATACCTTCGTCGGCCCGGTCCTCTTCACTCGGGCTAAGCTCAGTGGTGCGAACCTGAGGAGCGCGGTCCTCAACGGAGCGAGCTTCCGGGAAGCGCAGCTCGAGGAGGCGAACCTCAGGGGCACGGACCTGACGAGCGCCGACCTCGAAGGCGCCAACTTGAGCGGCGCGGACCTGAGGAAGGCGGACCTGAGCAAGGCTCGCCTGGTCCGTACGAATCTTGGTAAGGCGAATCTGTCCGGCTGCTCGATCTTCGCTGTCTCCACGTGGGGTGTGAAGCTGCAGGACGCCAAGCAGACGGACCTCAGAATCACCGACATGGGCGAGCCGCTGATCGCCGTCGACGATCTGGAGATCGCTCAGTTCATCTACCAGCTCCTGCATAACCGCAAGCTCCGCGATGTCATCCAAGGCGTCAGCTCGAGTATCGTTCTGATCCTCGGGCGGTTCACGTCGGACCGGAAGCCGGCGCTCGACGCGATTCGCAAAGCGGTTCGACAGTACGACTACACACCGGTGCTGTTCGACTGCGAGCCGTTGGCATCGCGGGACATCGCCGAGACGCTGGCTGCGCTGGCGCGCATGACGCGCTTCGTCATCGCCGACTTGACCGACGCCAGCGCAGTGCTCAACGAGTTGCGTGTCGTGGTCCCCGAGCTGCCAAAGATCCCCGTACAGCCCCTGCTCCTGTCGGGCGCTAAAGAGGATAGAACCCTGCAGCGACTGAAGCGGCACGCGTCCTTCCTTCCGCTTCACCGGTACAGGGACGTCGAATCGTTGCCGGAGTTGATCACCGAGGCGGTGATCGGCCAGGTCGAGGCGGCGGCGCGGGAGCGGCAAGGGCGCGAGTCGTGGAACCCGGCCCGCTGAGCTCTGGTCGTGGAGGTTCCGGCGAGCGCCCGTTCCTCGTTGTGGTATTTAACCGGCGAGCGTTGGGGGCACGTGCGTTGGGCAGCTCGGGCATGGCCGAGGGGCTGCGCGAGCACCGGATTGCGCACGAGATCGTCGAGACGAAGGGACCCGAAGATGCGCGGGCAGTGGCGGCGGAGGCGGCGCGAGAAGGGTGCGCGGTGGTCGCAGCGGGCGGTGACGGCACCGCACTGGACGTGGTCAACGGTCTGCTCGCCGGCGGCGCTCCGAATCCGACGATGGGCTTGGTCCCGCTGGGTACAGGGAACGATCTGGGCCGGGCGCTGGGCAGGGTAGGCGTGGGGCTGAAGCAGGCGCTCGACGCACTGGCCGAGTTCCAGGTTGGCGCCATCGATGTCGCTCAGATCAAAGGCGGCGAGTACTTCCTGAACGTACTGGGGGTCGGCTTCGATGCCGAAGTGGCCCGGCGCCGGAGCACCCAAAGCATTCGCTGGCCCGGCTATTTCCCGGGTGTCGTAAGGACGATTCTGGGCTATCGACCGCAGGACTACAGGGTGACCTGGCCGGAGGGAGAGCGCGAGGGCGCCGCTCTAATGATCGCGGCGATGAACGGCGTCTGCGAGGGTGGCGGGTTCCGGCTCGCGCCCAACGCCAGCCTCGAGGACGGTCTGCTCGACACCTACTGGATCGACCCGATCAGTCTCTGGCAGTTTGCCCGCTACGTCTGGGCCGTACGCTGGGGAACACACGAGCGGTTGCCGATGGTACAACGATGGCAGATGAGCCGGTTCACTGTGGAATCGGAGTCGCCGATACAGTACCATCTCGACGGCGAGTACCGTGAGCTCCCGGCCGGTGAGCCGCTCAACGTGGAGGTTCACCCTCAACGATTGCGGATGATCGTATGACGTGCCGTGCCCTCGTCCTCGCGCTGACCCTCGCGCTGCTGGTACCGGCGACGCTGCCAGCGCAGCAGGAGGAGGAGGCGGCGGCGCCTGCCCGGCCTGATTCGCTCTTTCCCGAGTCGCCGCTCTCTCCGGGCGGCGCCTTTTTGCGCTCGCTCGTAATCCCGGGTTGGGCGCAGGCGGAGTTGGGCGCGGAGTCTCGCGGCGCGTT
>JBDHKT010000464.1:0-2758 GCA_039586255.1 Gemmatimonadota bacterium
CCTTGGTCCGCAACCCAGATGCCCTCGATGGGGTCCAGGGCGTCGAGATTCGCGTCGAAGTGTCGCTGGAAGTTGGCATAGGACGGCGAAAACTCAGCCCAGAACCGATCTGGTTGTGTGGAAGTGGTGCCCGAGCCCGAACACACGAGCACGGATGCACCAATCATCAAAGTCAATATGGTCCCCACGAGTGGCTTACGCATTAGGAAATCCTCCTCGCCTGGTTGGCGCCTGCGATGGCTGGCGGTTATCCCAGCTTGTTTCCGGTGAGCCGCTACACTAAGGTCGCGGCGGAGAATCCGCAACAGCGCCGACGCCTCGACCGAGCGCCGGCGCCGGCTCGTCGTTGTGACGCATTACATCGTCACGACCAAGGCCAGAGTGAAGAACGAGTCCAGCTTCTCCAACGGAACTAGCACCGTATCACCTGTCGGAACCCCGCCCTGATCCTCCAGCACGACCTCGGTCAGCGACGGTTCGTTGCGCCACAGTAGCTGTAGGCTCGGCTTGAAGGCGAGCTTGCCGCTGATCGCGATGGGTAGCGCGTTCGTGAAATCGAACCGCAAGTCGTTTGTATTGTCGAGGTTCCAGTCGGCGATCAACGTGCTCTCGAAATCGGCAGAGTTCGTGAGATTCCACCAGAGAGCGTAGGACAGTCGTAGGCCCGGGAAGTTCGTCTTGATGAACGGGTTCTCGACAACGTCCTCCTGGAACGTGTAGGTGGCGCTGTAGTCCGTCCTGAAGCGTAGCCGGTCGTCGTCAACCCATATGTTGCCGGCGCCGGCCGCGAACAGCAGGCGGCTGTCGATCCCGGCGAAGGTGTTCCGCAGCCAATCGGCGCCGGCGAAGGTGAAGAACCGCTCGCTCAGCTTGTAGTCGTAGCGACCTCTGAGGTAGTAGTTCTCCGCCGTCTTCTCTTTCGTCGTCACTTTCTCGACTACGAAGTCGTCGGGCGTGCCGACTGCGGTACGCGTGGTGATGCCGGACTCCGAGCGAACCGCTCCGCCGTCGAACTTGAGTTCCGAGTTCTCCCAGAGGCGTCGTACGGTGGTTGCCAGTCCTAGGGTATTCGACTCGGAGTTGCCGGACGTCCAGACGCCCGAGACCTCTCCGGTGAGGAACCAGCCGAGCTGTCTCTCATCTTGCGCCTGGGCGGTGCCGATACCCGCGACGAGGGACACGGCAGTGCCCAGGATGATAATCTTCACGAATCGGGTTGCGCGTTTCATGACTCTCGGACTCTCCGGGTTGGGGTTAGACTGGTCTGAGTGCCGGGACGGTAATCGGTGACGCGGGATTTCTCAAGTGGTCGCCGGGGGGCGGGAGGACCCCACGCCGGCCGTGTGGCCACGCGGGCGCAAAGATGGTAAAATCCCGTGTTCCGTCAGGACGCAGCCCTAATCGTCTCGAGTCACACCGACATACCTGGATAGACGGAGGCCAAGATGGCCGGACCGCTGAATCGTGGCCGCAGATGGACGTGTCTTTTCGTACTGGCGGCCACCCTGCTGATCACCGTTACCTTACCGTCACACGCCCAGGTCGGGCAGGCCGATCTCGAAGCGGTCCGCGCCGGCCGGTTCGACTTCGGGAAGATGTGGACCTTCGAGTACGCGCCCGGCGACTATTTCAGCGAGACGTACGGCTTCGATGCGGACGAGGAGTGGTTCGAGCAGATCCGGCTTTCGGTGCTGCGCATTCGGGGCTGCTCGGCTTCCTTCGTCTCACCCAACGGACTCGTCGCGACTAACCACCACTGCGTACGCGGTGACGTGACGCAGGCGAGCCGGGCCGGCGAAGACCTGCTCGATGACGGGTTCTATGCGCCGACGCTCGACGACGAACGGCCCACCGGTAACTACGCCGATCAGCTCATCGCCTTCGAGGATGTGAGCGACGAGGTGTTCGGCGCCACTGACAGAGCCGCGACAGATGAGGAACGGGAACTGATACGGGGCGAGACGCTCCGGGGGATCGAAGCCCGGCTGCTGGAGCGGTTCGGCGAGCAGGGCGACTCGATCTGGGTGCAGATGGTGCCGCTCTACCATGGGGGTCGGTACTCGGCCTACGTCTTTCGCCGTTTCACCGACGTACGGCTCGTCGTGGCCGCGGAGCTACAGATGGCCTTCTTCGGTGGAGACGCGGATAACTTCACGTACCCGCGCCACTATCTCGACTTCGCATTCCTGAGGATCTACGACCGGGACGGGGTCCCTTATCGACCACAGCACAGCCTCCGCATGAGCGAGGAGGGTGTGGAGCAGGGTGACGTCGTGTTCGTTGTCGGCAACCCGGGCTCGACCAACCGGCTCCGTACGATCGCCCAACTGGAGTACCAGCGCGACGTCGAGGTGCCGGTGCGGATTGGCTTCTACACGAGCCGCCTGGACGCTCTGGAAGCGTTCAGGCAGGCGGAGCCGGAGCGCGCCGAGGCGATGAACATCAGCAACCGGATGTTCAGTCTATCGAACTCACTCAAGGCCCGGACTGGGCAGCTCGCCGCGCTCAGAGACCCGATGATCATGGCGTGCGGAGCTGAGCGAGCGGTATGCAGCGCTCTTCGATCGGCTTGCGGCGATCCAGCAGGACAAGGCATCGCTGGGCGCGTCGTACGGGGCCTTCTACGCGCTGGGCAACCCCACGTACTCCTCCACGACGGTGTCACGTGCGGTGGCGGCGCTCGTCTACCTGGAGGCGCAGGCCCGCGGTGCGTCCGCCGAAGCGATCGAGGAGTTGAAGGGAGCGCTACTCCGGCTCC
>JBDHKT010000465.1:0-2515 GCA_039586255.1 Gemmatimonadota bacterium
CTTCCTCGATCACGCGGCGGGCGTCGGCACGATTCCCATCCAGTCGCACGTGGACGCGCAGGGCGTCACGAACGTAGGTGGGCCAGCCGGGATCCAACGAGATCGCGCGATGAAAGTAGCGCTCCGCCTCGACCGTGTTGCGCATGAACGCATACGTGTTCGCGATGTCTCTGGCGATGAGCGCCGAACGCGGGTTGGCCTCTGCAGCCAGGAACAGATTTTCGAGCGCCTCATCGAGCCGGCCGCGGCGCCTGTTTATCGACCCGATACCGTAGAGCAGATCGGCGCTGTACCGTCGGCTCGTCCGGGCGGCCTCGAATGCCTCGAGAGCGGTGTCGTACTCCAACAGCCCCCAATAGTAGTAGTAGCCGCGAGCGATCTGTGCCTCGGGAAGCAGCGAATCGAGGGCCAGCGCCTGGTCGAGCGCCGCTCGGGCACTGGTCAGGCGTTCCGCCCGGCGATCGTAGAACCGCCACCACAAGTGTAGATGTGCCTCCGCCAGCGCGGCGTAGGCGACGGCGAAGCCGGGGTCGAGCTCCACGGCGCGCTCGTACATCTGAACGGCGATTCGCAGGTCCTGCTCCGATGCCGCGCCGACATCGTATTCTCGTCCGCGCAGGAAATACTCGTAGGCCTCCGTGTTCGAGGTCGGCAGGGGGTCCAGCTCCCCGGGCTCGGCTCCCCGGATGGTCACGTCCAGCGCGCGCGCCACCTGGTCCGCGACCTCGGTCTGCATCCGGATTATCTCGCCGGCCAGAAGCGGTACGGTGAACATCTCGGACCAGACATGGGTCTCGTCCGACCCTCGAATGAGCTGCGGCCGGATGCGTACCTCGGCTCGACCGTCGTCACGGCGGACCGTCTGCACCGTGCCCTCGAGCAGATAGTCCGCATCCAGTTCCTCGGCAATCTCACGGGCAGGCTTCGTGCTGCCTCGGTACTGGCTGGTGCTCTGGCGAGCGATGACGGCCAGGCCGCCGACACTCGCGAGACGGCTCGTTATCTCGTCCGTCATGCCGACGGCGAACCACTCGTCCTCCGTCGCTCCCACGTTCTGAAGCGGTAGGACGGCGATCCTCGGCGCCGCCGCCCAAGGTGGGCCGGTGAGCCGCCGCAGCAAGTTGAAGGCGGGCCAGGTGAGTGCCAGCGCGATAGCTGCCGCGACCACGATCGCGGTCCGCCGAGAGCGACGGTGGGTGGCCCGCGCCGTGGCTCCCACGTCCGGCTCGGCTGCGGGCGCTGCCGAGCGATCCTGCGGGACGGTCGCGGGACGTGCCGCGACGGATCGCGCTCGCACCGAGGCGACCAGGTCCAGCGTCTCGGGCGCGGGCTCGAGCTCATAGTCGTCGGCCAGCCGCCGCGCGAAGTCCTCGAACAGCCCGATCGCGGCCGTACGGTCGCCCAGCTCGTCCAACTTCGCGATCACCGTTCGCAGCCGCTCCTCCTCCAGCGGCTCGATGGCCACCGCCCTCCGCGCCCAGCGTACCGCGCTCACCGCGTCCTCGGCCTCAGCGCTGTGCACGGCGAGCTCCCAGGCCGCCGCCGCTGCTTCCCGGCGGTAACGGGCCCGCTCGCCGTCGAGGAAACGAGCGAAATCCGGCGCGTCGGCGATGTGGAAGCCGGGGAGCAGGTCACCGCGGTAGAGCTCGAGGGCGCGTTCGTAGTCACCGGCACTCAGCGCCTGCTCGAAGGCCTCGGCATCGCACCACACGGCCTCCCAATCGAGGCCGATCTCCTCCTCACCGCGATTCACCACCACACCTTCGCCGAGTTCGTTGCGTAGCACGTAGAGCGCCTGACGTAGCGCCTGCCGGGCACGGCTCTCGTCGGATTCCGGCCAGAACATCGCCAGCAGGACGTCGCGGCGATGGAACCCCCGAGGCGTCGCCAGGGCGAGGTAGGTGAGCAGCGCGAGTCGCTTGGACTGGCCCTGCAGGGATTGCGGATCGTGCTGCTGAGGGAGACGCAGCGCGAGCCCGCCGAACGTGCGCAGCTCGAGCACCGGTAGTCTCTCCATGGCGATGGGCGTCACAGGGGGGATGACGCCTCCGTGACGGTGGCGTGACCGCGGAACACCAGTATTGAGCAAGCTAACCTCGCGGTCCGTGAGGCTCAAGGCGATGCACTGCAAGGTTAAAGGAGACATGCCCCCGGTCACGCACCGAGCGGATAAAAGTTTGGGATCGAATCTGCCCGGTCGGTTTCGAAGGGGCCAGAAAGAGAAGGTAGGCTTCTTATGCGGTCCATCTTCATAGCGGTTGCCGCTTGTCTCATCACCGTCTCGGTTGCGCTGGCGCAGCAGCCGGATTCGGTGGCGACGGAGTTCGAGGAGGTCTCCAAGCGCCTCACGGCAACTCTGTCGAGGATTGGGGGCGTTCGCCTGTACCACCAGGGCAGGCTGCAGGCTTCTTGGGAGATCAGTGATGTCTCTCTCCAATTTTGCGTGTTGCACGGGACGATGCGGTTTGAGGTCCAGGGCAACGTACCATCCACCTCTGAATTCAAGCTTGCGCTT
>JBDHKT010000466.1:0-2513 GCA_039586255.1 Gemmatimonadota bacterium
AGGATCCACAGTTGAGCGACAGCCTCTTCGACTACTTCGGTGAGCACACCTGGCAGGATGTCAAGGACCGGGCCGACATCGTCATTGACTCGACCGGATGGGTGTACATGGCCGACGGGAGCAATCCCGTTAAGGTGGACGGTTCGCTGCCGGACGTCGGGATAGAGGCGACGGAAGTCTATCCGCGGTACACGGTCGATCCGATGACGGGTGACGTGCTCTGCGATACGAACCACCCGCTGAATTGGGGCTCCGACGACCCGGACGACCCTTGCTTCAATTACTTCCCCGTTATTCTGTCGCGGGGCGAGGTCGATCTCAGGGGCGGGCCGAAATACGGCGGCGGCCGGTTCTACGGCCAGGGCGTCATCATCCTGGATTTCAACGAGGTGACCCGCAGGGGCTCCGAGTTTGAGGTCGAGCACGAAGCGGAATTCCGCGGCGTCATCCTGGGCAAGGGCTGTGTCGAGGTCCAGTATGGCGCCCAGTTCTACGGCTCGATGTTTTTGGACGCTACCTATGACGGCGTCACCTGCGACAAGTCGCACGACTTCTTTGAGGAGTGTGCAGAAGAGGACGAGTGCACGCAGACCACCAGACTTCAGTGGAGCCAGTGCGCGGTGGATCGGGCGATGTACAACTCGAGTCTGTTCGACATTGTCGAGGCGACGATACCCGATCTGGGCCCAGCCAAGCTCCTCGGTGCCCGGTCGTTCTCAGAGGCGATCCGGTAGAAGGCGGGTCTTTCGCCATAGCGACTGCTGCGCTGAATGCTCCGGTAGTCGCCAAGCGCAAATCGATCAAGCCCCGGCTCTGCCCCGGGGCTTTTTCTTCGGGGTCGAGTCGGGCCGGGAAGCGGGGCCGGGGCTAGTACGAGACGGATAGCGGCGGACCCCGCGAAACATAAGGCAGAATGACCGTTACCGGGTTGGTTACCCGAGCGGGCCGGCGGTCTATCTGGGGCGCCGGCATGGAGATAGGCGGTGGGGTCTCGTTACCGCAAGTCGGCACGGCTCTTGCACTTACGAAGATCCGCGATATAGGAACCCGAGCCCGATCGCCCGAGGATCCAAGCGGTTACGAGTATACGGGCGGTTCTAGGGAGGGACAGAGAAAGAACAAAGCATGAAGAAACAGGCTGAGCAGTTACAAAAAGTAGCGAGCGGCCGGGAGGGATTCGTCCTGCCGGTCATCGTCTTCGGGCTCATGCTGATGAGCACGATGGCGGTGGTGGTCATGGCCACGGCTGGTGACGAAGAGCGGTCGGCCCGAGCGATGCGGGAAGCGAGCGGGGCCTTCTACGCGGCGGAAGCCGGACTGAACGAGACGTATGCCCGTTGGGACAGCTTGGCGGCGGTGGTGGATACACTCGAGCCGGGGGACAGCATCGACCTGGGGTGGCGCACGTTGGCCGGCGGTCCCGCCTACCGGGCCGTGCTCAGGCGTATCGACAACGATGGTGGCGGCCAGCCGCTCTACGCTCTGATGGTGGAAGGACGCGGTCGGGGAGCGCTCGCGGCCCAGCGGCGGCTGACCCTGGCGCTGACGACCGAGCCGGGTGGTGTGGGCGAGGGCTACATGCTGGGCGAGTGCTGTGACGCGGCGATAACGATGAAGGGCACCTACGGGCAGAGGGCCAGGACGGATAGCCTTGGAGGGGGGGGTCTAATTACACACAGCGGCTACGACGCACACCCACCGGGCTGGGGCGACGCCGATGTCTGCTCGGACTCGCTGTACGATAAGCCCGGGCTCGTCATGGCCGACACGACGCAGCTTGAGCGGTTGGACCCCCTCGGCGGGCTCGAGGGCGTGCCGCCGTTGATGCAGGACCCGGCGATCACCGACGCGGCGTTCGACAGCTTCGGCGACTACGCCTGGCAGGATATCAAGGACAGGGCCACCATCATCGTCGGGCCGGATGGCTACATTCAGAACGCCGACGGGAGCATCCGCATTCTATTCGACGACGGCCTGCCGAGCCAGAAGCTGAAGGGGACGGATCACATACGTCCCCGCTACACGATCGATCCGATGACGGGTGAGCTGCTCTGCGACACGAACCACCCGATGAACTGGGGCTCAGACGACCCCAACGATCCCTGCTTCGACCACTTCCCCATCATCCTGATGAAGGGCGAGGTGGACATGGTCGGTGAACCGAGATACGACCGGTTCTACGGCCAGGGCATATTCATCGCCGACTTCGATGACGTGGCCCGCACCGGCGCCGAGATCGAGTTCGAGTCCGGGGTCGAAATCCGCGGCGTTACGATGGGCAAGGGCTGCATCGAGCTGCAGAAGGGCGCCCAATACTACGGGGCAATCTTCCTCGACGCCACCTACGATGGCATCACCTGCGACAAGTCGTACGACATGTACGAGGACTGTTACGGGGATCAGGATCCGAACTACTGCCGGCACACGCTGATGCAGTGGAGCCAGTGCGCCGTCGATCGCTCCCTGATCGAATCCGGCCTCTACGAGATAGCCGAGCCCACCGTGCCGCCGCC
>JBDHKT010000467.1:0-2511 GCA_039586255.1 Gemmatimonadota bacterium
TGGATGACGTTGTCGATTAAGCGGCCGGCCGCCGAGCGCATCGAGCGACCCAGCGCCGAGACGACCCCGGCCGTGACCGTCGAGTGAAAGCCGTAAGGGCTCCCGATCGCCATCACCAACTGGCCCACTCTGAGCTCGTCTGCGTCGCCGAACTCCACGGCCGAGAGGTCCGCGGCGTTGGCCCGCAGCGCGGCGAGGTCGCTGGCCGCGTCGACTCCCAGAACCTCCGCCTCCGCTTCCTCGCCGTCGGAGAACGTCAACTCGACCTTCCGCGTGTTCTCGACCACGTGGTAGTTGGTGACGACCAGGCCGTCCGGCGCTATGACGATGCCCGAACCGTTGCCGCTGGGTGGGTCCTCCCAGGGACTGTGTCGCCGGCCCCATACCGAAACGTTCACCACCGCCGGCCGCAACCGCTCGGCGACTTCGATCACCGCCTGGCTGTATGCGTCGAGGATCGGTGCGCCTTTGGGCTCCGAGCCCGGCTGGGAAACACGTTTGCCACCGCCGCTCGATGCCAGGGCGCGCGCCAGGATATCCGTACTCATCGGCGTCCTGCCTGTTAGTAGTCGCTATCGCTTGTCTGATAACTCTACCCGGGTGGGCGGACAAGGTTCGTGGGAATCTCGAATGTGGAGTTGCCAGGTGAGAAGTCTGTTTCGAATTCTCGAATCTCGAGCAAGGGACCAGTGCAACAGGGGAGGTGGGAAGCTGGAAGCGGTTCTAAACCTCCCTACCTCCCCTGTTCAAATGCTCCCCGAATCGAGATTCGAGAATTCCCGATAGGCTTCCCTCTTGACCACTTCCCCTCTATCTCGTGACGCGCCAGGTCCCGCGCAGCCCGGAGGCAGAGTTCGCTTCGAGCTCGCCGGACAAACGGTGGTTTCCGCAGACCGCGGTGAAGTTCATCACCCCGTCCTCGAGGGTGAAGGTCGCCTGTGTGGCGGTGCGGATGCCGGTAAGGTCCTGAATCGTCACCGTCCCCACGGGTGTGCACGGCACCGCGGGCTCGGTCATGGGACCGAGATAGTCACGGATCGTCAGCGCGATCGTGCCGCTCAGGTTGTCGCCGTCCTGCTCGAGCACGAGCTCCATGTCCGCTTCGTAGCTGCAGTTGGGGTCCGCGGTGTCGTCCCAGAACAGGGCGCCGTCCGGTGCCACGCCCAGCCATTGGCCGCTGATGTCGTCGACCGTTCCGAGCAGGCCGAGCGGGTCGTTCGTCTGGCTCGTGCAACCGGCGACTGCGGTGGCGACTATGAGAGCGAGCGTCGGGGCGAGTCGCTTCATGCGCGTACTTCTCCGTCCCGTGGTAACGCGGGCGAGCGTCGGCGGGCACTGCGATTGATTTCGGGCTGGCGGGGACCAGCTAGAGTGACGGGTGGTAAAGATACACCGGCGGACGATACCGGTTCCCGTCGCTTTGTCCTATAATGACCTTTCTGCCAAGCTGCTTATGTCATGGCAAGGAGGGTGTATGAGGGTCCGCCACGTCGGCACCGTTCTGCTCCAGGCGTGCATCTTCGCCACGGCCACGGCGTTACAGGCGCAGGAGGCGGTTCGCCCGCTGCGCCCGGTCCATACCTACTCGATCGTCGCTCGCGACGCGGCCAGCGGCCAGCTCGGTGTAGCCGTCCAGTCCCACTGGTTCTCGGTGGGCTCGATAGTCTCGTGGGCCGAGCCGGGGGTGGGCGCCGTCGCCACACAGTCGTTCGTCGAGGTATCCTATGGGCCGCTGGGGCTGGAGCTGATGCGCGCCGGCAAGACCGCAGAGCAGGCACTGACGGCGCTGCTAGCCGGCGATGACCACACCGATGTGCGTCAGGTGGCGATGGTCGACTCCGAAGGGAACGTGGCCGTCCACACCGGCGAGCATGCGATCATCGAGCACTGTCATCACAAGGGCGACGGCTACTCGGTGCAGGCCAACCTGATGCTCGAGCCCACCGTCTGCGACGCGATGGTTAGGGCCTTCGAATCGACGGAAGGCGACCTGGCGGAGAAGATGATGTCGGCGTTGGAGGCGGCACAGGCGGAGGGCGGCGACATCCGCGGGGTGCAGTCGGCGGCGCTGCTGGTCGTGAGCGATGATGCGAGCCTGCCGGCCTGGGGCGGTCGCATCTTCGACCTGCGGATCGAGGACCATCCGGAGCCGGTGAAGGAGATGCGGCGACTGCTCACCGTGGCTCGCGCCTACAACTACATGAACGCCGGCGACGAGTTCATGACGCAGGGCGAGGTGGAAAAGGCGGTGGAGGCGTACAGGGATGCAGAAGAACTGGCGCCCGACAACCATGAGATGATCTTCTGGCACGCAGCGACTCTGGCGGCCAGCGGCCGGGTCGAGGAGTCGTTGCCGATCTTCAAGAAGTCGTTCGACATGTGGCCCGATTGGCGCGAGCTGGTGCCGCGCCTGCCGGCGTCCGGGTTGCTGCCCGATGATCCCGAACTGATCGAGCGGATCGTCGGTGTAAGGTAAAGCCCCGGTTTCGACATCGCTCACCCAAAGTGGAG